>NZ_JAOART010000069.1 GCF_025210435.1 Anaeromicrobium sp. | reverse complement strand
AATCTTTGGAACCCTGGAACGTCACAACATCCTATGCTACTCCAACATGACACATGAACCTATATACGAAGATTCACACTTTCGCTTGTGACAAGGACTTGGGTGGAAAAGATTTTCAATATATTTTCCTGAAATAGGCCCACATAAAACAAGGTTTTTACCAAGAAATCTATATAAGAAAAACCTATAAAAATATAATATGTAAAGATGCCTTAAGTGGTGAATATTAGAAAATCTATGTTGACAAATACAATAAGTTAAACTATAATCAAGATAATTAAATAATGAAAACCTTCAGGGCAGGGTGAAATTCCCCACCGGCGGTTAAAGTCCGCGAACCAATAGGTTGACTTGGTGAAATTCCAAGACCGACAGTAAAGTCTGGATGAGAGAAGGAGAGTATTAGCTATAGTAGAATGGCTGTGTTTGTGCGATTTTGCATATTATTTACCCTGGAGAAATATTTCTTCAGGGTTTTTTAATACATATCTTTTAAGAAGGGGTTATTAATATTTAAATAACCAGGAACTTTCTAAATCTATAGTCTTAAAGCAATCAATTCTTTCTCTTGTCTGAGAACATTTTCCTGAAAATAAATAAATGAATATTAAAACTAGTAGTAGTGGAATATAATAAAAAAAACATCATATATAGAATAATATTTTTTTGTTTTCTTAAGAGGTGAAAATATGGATGAAAAATATATGAAAAGAGCTATTGAGCTGGCTAAAAAAGGAGAAGGATTAGTAAGTCCCAATCCCTTAGTAGGAGCAGTAATTGTAAAGGATGGAAAAGTCATAGGAGAAGGTTATCACAAATATTATGGTGGTAATCATGCTGAAATAGAAGCATTTAATTCAGCAAATGATAGTGTAGAAGGGGCTACTATGTATGTGACCCTAGAGCCGTGCTTTCATAAGGGCAAAACTCCTCCTTGTGTAAAGGAAATAATAAAAAGAAAAATAAAAAGGGTAGTTATTGGAATAAAGGATCCTAATCCCCTAGTGGCAGGTAAAAGCATTGAACTTTTAAAGGACGAAAAAATACAAGTTCAGGTGGGCCTTTGTAGTGAAGAAATAAAGATTTTAAATGAGGAGTTCATAAAATATATAACTACTAAAGAACCCTTTTGTATATTGAAAAGTGCCATGACCCTAGATGGTAAAATTGCTACTAAAACGGGTGACTCTAAATGGATAACTAATGAAAAGAGTAGAGAATATGTACACCAATTGAGAAATAGAGTAAGTGCTATTATGGTAGGTGTAGATACAATAATTAAAGATGATCCCATGTTAAATACTAGACTTACAGGAACAAGTGTAGATCCATTAAAGATAATAGTAGATACTAGGGGACGAATTCCTATAGAATCAAGAGTTGTAAATATGGATTCTGACAAGGGTGTCATATTGGCCACTACTAATTTAATAGATAAGGAAAAGGAAGAAGAGTTAAAAAATAGAGGAGTTAATTTAATTAAGACTCCCCTTAAAAATGATAGGGTAGATTTAAAGTACTTATTTAAAGAATTAGGGAACAGAGGAATTGATAGTCTATTGATAGAAGGTGGAGGAACCTTAAATGACAGTTTGCTTAGGGAAGATTTAATAGATAAAATAATATTTTTTATAGGTCCTAAGATTATAGGGGGGAAAGATAGTAAAAGTCCTGTAGAAGGAATGGGAGTATCTCTTATGAGGGATTCTATAGAAGTTAAGAATATAAAAGTTAAGTCTTTTGAAGATGATGTGGTCATAGAAGGTTATGTGAGGAGGCATGTGTAGTGTTTACAGGGCTAGTTGAGGAAATTGGTAGGGTGAAAAATATTAGTAAAGACAATAAGGGTGCCCATATAGTTATAAAGTCGGAAAAAATATTAGAAGATGTAAAGTTAGGAGATAGTATAAGCACCAATGGCGTATGTCTCACCGTAACTAGTTTTAGTAAATATGAATTTACTGCCTATGCCATGCCTGAAACTATGAATAAAACTAATTTATCCCTACTAAAATCTAATGATTTAGTGAATTTAGAAAGGGCTTTAAAATTAGGGGACAGGCTAGGTGGTCATATGGTGTCTGGTCACGTGGACGGCCTTGGAAAGATAATAAATATAAGAGATGATTCTAATGCTAGAATATTTGAAATAGAAGTGGAAAGTAATCTAACTAAATATATAGTAAATAAAGGTTCCATATGCGTAGATGGAATTAGTTTGACTGTAGTGGATACAAAGGAAAAAAGATTCTCTGTTTCCATAATTCCTCACACTAAAGAGGAAACAACTCTTTATACTAGGAAGATAGGACATAGGGTAAATATAGAATGCGATTTTTTAGGTAAGTATGTGGAAAAAGCTTTAAATCATGCTAATAAAAGTAATATAGATGAGAGTTTCTTAAGATTAAATGGATTTTGTTAATTGAGGAGTGAATATTATGTTTAATAAAATTGAAGAGGCCATAGAAGATATAAAATCAGGGAAAATAGTAATTGTAGTAGATGATGAAAATAGGGAAAATGAAGGGGATTTACTCATGTCAGCTAGTATGGCCACACCTGAGAGCATAAACTTTATGGCCAAATATGGAAGAGGACTCATATGTGTTCCCCTAGAGAAGAAAAGAGCAATTAAATTAGGTTTAGAAAAGATGGTATCTGATAATACGGATCCAAAGGAGACGGCCTTTACTGTATCCATAGACAGTAAGGATGCTACTACAGGTATATCAGCCTTTGAGAGGGCACATACCATATTAAAAATGGTAGATGAAACTTCTACAGAGAATGATTTTACTAAACCAGGACATATATTTCCACTAGTAGCTAAAGAAGGTGGCGTATTAAAAAGGGCAGGTCATACGGAAGCAGCAGTAGATTTGGCCAAGTTGTCAAACACTGGTGATACGGGAGTCATATGCGAAATTATGAATGAGGATGGAACCATGTCTAGAGTTCCTGAACTACTAGAATTTTCAAAGAAGCATAATTTAAAGATAATTACCATAGCGGATTTAATAGAATATAGAAGAAAAAAAGAGTGTTTAGTAGAAAAGATAGCAGAGGCTAATATGCCTACTAAATATGGAAATTTTAAAATTGCGGGATTTATAAACAAATTAAATGGAGAACATCATGTGGCCCTAGTAAAGGGAAATGTAGATGATGGAGAACCTGTGTTAGTAAGAGTTCATTCAGAGTGTTTAACGGGAGATGCCTTTGGATCATTAAGATGTGATTGTGGTGATCAATATGGTGCTGCCATGAAGAAAATAGAAGAAGAAGGAAGAGGAATACTTCTTTATATGAGACAAGAAGGAAGGGGAATAGGTCTTATAAATAAGATTAGGGCCTATGAATTACAAGATAGTGGAATGGATACTATAGAAGCTAATATTGCCCTAGGATTTGAAGAGGATTTAAGGGAGTATGGTATAGGTGCTCAAATATTAAAGGAATTAGGTGTTAAGAAGATTAAACTAATAACTAATAATCCTAAGAAAATATCGGGATTATCAGGATATGGATTAGATATAGTTGATAGGGTTTCTATTAAGACACACATTCATGATGAGAGTATTAATTATATAAATACTAAGAAGGAAAAAATGGGACACATGTTATAAATTTAAGGAGGAATATACTATGAAAATATATGAAGGAAATTTAATAGGTAAGGGTCAAAAGGTAGGAATTGCTGTGGCAAGGTTTAATGAATTTATAAACTCTAAATTATTAGATGGTTGTATAGATGGTCTTAAGAGACATGGTGTGGAGGAAGATGATATACATATTTCATGGGTACCTGGGGCCTTTGAGATTCCATTAGTGGCAAAGAAGATGGTAAAGAGTAAAAAATATGATAGTGTAATATGCCTAGGTACAGTTATAAGGGGAACTACAAGTCATTATGATTATGTTTGCAGCGAAGTATCTAAGGGAGTAGCTCAAGTATCTTTAGAAAGTGAGGTTCCTGTAATATTTGGAGTACTTACTACAGATAATATAGAACAAGCCATAGAAAGGGCTGGTACTAAAGCTGGAAATAAGGGATTCGAAGCAGCTTCATCGGCCATAGAAATGGCAAATTTACTAAAAGAAATTTAATAATCATTTAATCTAATTAAGGATAGTAACTAGTTACTATCCTTCTATTTTACTATGGAGATTTGATAAAAAAATAATAAAATGGTATAATTTGACTAAATATAGTATAAAAACAAATTTAATGAACTTTGAGAGGGAATATTATGTCGTACTTAGGCTACATATTTATAATTATATTAGAATGTATAAATGTAATTAATTTGTATGAAATTATTTCAAATAAGGATAAAGAATCAAATAATATAAAAAAGATAATTATATTAGTCTATTATTGCGTAATCGTAATATTTCTAGTTCCCCATGTGCCCTTAGCTTATAAGGCTATTATAATTAGCATAACTAATATGGCTGTATTTTCTAAACTATATAAAATGAAATTTGTAGATTCTATATTTCCTGTATTTTGTACTTTCATATTAATTATGGTGTGTGAAAGTACAAGTATGATTGTACTTAACATAACTAATAAAATATATTATGGAGATGTAATTGGACTTACAAATACAAAGGTATTAGTAGGGAATTTAAGTGGAATTATAGGCTTTATTTATATATATATTCTTAAGAAAAGAGATTTTAAATATATGTCAATAATTAAAAATTATAGGGAAAATTTCATACTTAATTATGGAGTCACTTCTGTAGTTAGCTTACTCTTATTAGGCATGACCCTTAAGGAATTTTTATATAATGATCAACAAATATATTTATTTGAAATTAGTATTAACATATTATTTCTAGTATTTGTAATAACTTCCATAATGATAGTGAAGGAAAGGGATAATTTAATAAGAATAGAACATGAATATGAACTTCAAAATCAACACATAGAGAACATAGAAAATGTAGTTGGAATAATAAGAAAAGAGAAACATGACTTTTCAAATCACATAAGTACGATACATGCCCTATGTCTATTAAATAAACCAGATGCTGTAGAAAAGATAAGGGAATATCTTGAAAATTTATCTGATGGATTAAGACATTCTTATCACTACTATGACTCGGGAAATGATTATGTGGATAGTTTATTGTTAGTTAAGAGTAGTAGGGCCTATGAGAGGTCAATAAATTTTGATGTGGAATTTGAGAGTTCTTTAGAGCATGTAAATATGGAAGGTCAAAATTTAATAAGTATATTTAGCAATATATTGGATAATTCCTTTGATGTGATGGAAAAATATGATAATGAACATAAAGTTATAGGGGTTTATACATATATGGAAGAAGATGCATATTGTGTATCAATAAGTAATAATGGCCCAACCATATCAGAAGGGTTAAAGGATAAAATATTCAAAAAAGGTTATTCTACTAAGGATGAAGAAATTGGTAGCAGAGGATATGGTTTATATATTGTGAAGGAATTAGTAGAGAACAGTAGTGGTTCCATAGAAGTTATAAGTAATGAGCATGAAACACAATTCAAGATGAAATTTCCAATACACAGGAAAAATAAACTACAAAGGGCCTATTGAATCACCTTTGTAGTTTTTTAATGTGCCTATAGATTTCTGGTGTATAAACCAGCTTTATGTGTGCCTATTTCAGGAAAATATATTGAAAATCTTTTCCACCCAAGTCCTTGTCACAAGCCAAAGTGTGAATCTTCGTAGATAGGTTCATGTGTCATGTTGGAGTAGCATAGGATGTTGTGACGTTCCAGGGTTCCAAAGATTTTCAATAATTTCCCTTATAGGCAAGTTACTGTATAAAGAAAGTTTAGTGTTGCGAAATCTATAAGGCTATCATAAAATAAGACAGTTTGATATACTGTTAATTGAAAAACTATTATTGGCAGGTGAATAGGATGGACAACTTATTAGAGAGGATAGTTGAAGATAATAGATCTTTAACCAAAGAAGGAAAGGTTGCAACTTATATTCCAGAGTTGGCAAAGGGGAATGGAAATGCTTTAGGAATTTGTGTCATGACAAAGGATAAAGAAATTTTCCAAGCAGGAGACTTTGAAACACAATTTACTATGCAAAGTATATCTAAGATAGTTAGTTTAATGTATGCCATAAAGTATACTGGAATGGATGAAGTATTTAAAAAAGTCAGTGTGGAACCTACAGCCTATGGATTCAATTCCATAGTTAATTTAGAAGTGAAAAATTATAATAAACCCTTAAACCCAATGATAAACGCAGGGGCTATAGCAGTGGCTTCCATGTTAAAGGGAGCTACTAGTGATGAAAAGTTTGAAAATGTTTTAAGTTTTATGAGGAAAATTTGCAATAACGAGGAAATTAAATTAAATGAAAAGGTATATTTATCAGAAAAAAGAACTGGACATAGAAATAGGTCCTTGGCTCACTTCATGAAAAGTACCAAGGTGCTAGAAGGCCATGTGGAAGACATATTAGATGTATATTTCAAACTATGTTCTGTTGAAGTTACTTGTAAGGATATAGCTAGCATAGGAGCCATGTTAGCCTTAGATGGACTTTTATGGCACAATGATGAAAGGATAATTGAGCCTCATATAGCTAAAATGGTAAAGGCCATAATGATGACCTGTGGCATGTATGATGCATCTGGAGAGTATGCTGTGAAAGTAGGAATACCATCTAAAAGTGGTGTGGGTGGCGGAATTTTAGCTACTGTACCTAATAAAATGGGTATAGGTGTAGTTGGTCCTGCCCTAGATGAAAAGGGAAATAGTATAGCAGGAATTGAAGTATTAGATCAGTTGAGTAAAGAATTGAATTTAAGCATATTTTAATTAATATATAAGAGTTTAAGTATTGGGAATAACTTAAACTCTTAATTTTTCGCCCTATTTTTTAGAAAATTTTTTCAAAAGTGGAGCCATTGTATCCATGTGAAAAAAGGGATTTTTGTATATTAGCCTTTTTAATAGGGGCTTATCTAATGTACTTATTAAAAGGTCCAAATCCTTATTATCCATATTATCTATGGCTTTTCTATAATAATTCATATTTTTTATGTATTTCATTTGAGGCTCCATTTCTTCTTTGTAATCTAAATTATTACCTATATGCTGAGCTGCTGCATATCCGCTATGAATGGCAGCCATAGTGCCAAAGCCTAGGAAATTATCACAAAATCCAGATGAATTACCTATGAAAATCATATTTTCATGGATTAAATCACTCATAAATCCCGTATTTTGATATAGGTCAAAGGTACTAACTAAAATGCCATTTAAAGGGATTGCATCTAAGAATTTCTTCCAATAAAAATCCAATTCTTCATGGGATATATTATCTACTATTAACATGACAAAACATTCTTTGTCATTATTTGGTATAAGATAAACAAAACCATTTTTACAAAAGTCCTTATCAAACCACATCTTTATAAGGTCCGTTCTACAATTTCCTACCACTTTACCAATTCTTGTGTAGGCAGAAAAAGTATTAGTCCATAGGTTGTATTTTTTAGGAATTTTACTTGTTCCTGTAGCCACAACTATATAATCATACTCATCTTTTATATGGTCCATTTCCATGTAAGAATTATAGTCAATGGGAGTTTTTAATTGGCATATAATCTGCTGTTCTAATGTGTTTTTATGAAATCTTCCCCTTGGAAATATATAGCCTAGATTTCCACATATCTGGAAGGAAGAGTTTTGTGAATACATTTCTATAGTATGTAATTCATTTAAAGGCTTAAGTTTTAAATCCATGCTTTTTTTTACATGTTTTATTAAATCCTTTCTAAACAAATTTTGTAATTTTAGAGTACATATGGAATACTCTAGATAATTATGTTTTAAATTCTTTTCAAATATATTAAAATCTATTTTTAAATTTTCGAGGGCATGGGCACAAGATAAACCTGCAAGTCCAGCTCCTATAATGGCAACTTTCATATTTACTCTACCTTTCATTTAAAAAATTAAACTTATATTTAAGTTTTACTATTATAAGAATAATATTTGAATAAGAAACAAAAAATATTTAAAGAAATACATATTGAGAGGAGAAAATTATGGATTATGCATATAAAAATGCTAAAAATCAAATAATCATGTATATTTTTTTAGAGGAAAGCAGAAAAAAAGAAGAACTTTTAATAAATAAAATCCAATTATATTTATCTTTCATAAAAGATAAAGATCTAAAAAATTATTTAAAGAAAATGATAAAATCCTCAAGGAAACATATGGACCTTTGTACAGAAATGATGATTAAATTAAATTTACAATAATAGGTGATAATATGAAAAATGAACATATATTAAAGGATTTGTTTGGAAGTAAAAAGGAAAGTCAAAGGATGTATAATGAATTTATGATTAAAAGTAGAAATCCAGAATTAAGAAAATTATTTTTAGATTTAAGGGATGATGAAATGAGATATATATCAGAATTACAACAAAAAATTGAAAAATTCCAGACTAAACCTAATATATTATCTCATATTTTTTCAACTAGATTAGATAATTAAGAGGGAATGTATATGTCATGGATAATACTATTTGTAATAAGTTGGATAATGTTTTTTCTAGTAGTAGATTTTAAAAGCCTAAAATATACCATATGGACAGGTATATTAACGGCTTTCATGGAGTTCTTAGTAGATATGCTTTTTATAGGTCATAATTTATATAAAACCGTAAATCACCTATTTGAAATAAGGGGAGTTCCTATTTTGTTCACCTTTAGTGTTCCTTTAGTCATGGGCGTGTTAAGCTCCCAATACTATCCTAGAAAAAAATCATATAGGATTTTAAATGTATTTGTACTAAGTATATTATTTTATTGTGTAGAATACGCCCTTTTATTAAGGGGAGATTTAATATATATAAATTGGACTTGGGCAGAAAGTTTGACAATAGATATACTAACTATAATAACCATAAGTTGGTTTAATTTAGTAGTATTAGACAAATGGAGAGAAAGCTTATGAGTACGATCACTTACACTTTGAGTTTGACATTTATTGGAAGTTTGACTTTGGTTTGGCTTATTATATGTAAAAGGAATTGAGGATGATATGAAGGTAGCCATTGTAGGAGGGGGCGTTGCAGGTCTTTCCTGTGCCCACCAACTAGAAAAATATAACATATCCTATACCATATTTGAAAGAAATAATTATATTGGAGAGGGCATACCCCATGTGGCGGCATTTTTAAATATATTAGATAGAACCAAGGGAGACCCTATTAAGTATTTCAGAAAAAATTATAAAATAAAAATAAAGGAATTGAGTCCACTAAATAAAATTGTCCATCATTCTCCCAATGAAACTACAATATTAAAAAAGTCCAAAATGGGATATTTAGTGTATCGGGGAAATCATGAAAATTCCCTTAAAAATCAGATCTTTAATCAATTAAAAAATCCTAATATAATTTTTAGTACCATGGGAAATATGGATGAATTATCTAAAGAATATGACCATGTGATTTGGGCAACGGGAAATCATTATGGAGCATGGGAAAAGGGATGTTGGCAAAATTGGGTAAAGACCATAGTAAAGGGAGCCGTTATAAGGGGTAATTTTACTATGGATACATTAATAGTGTGGATAAATAAGGATTATTGTAAACAAGGTTATGCTTACTTAACTCCAATAGATAAGAAAACAGCCACATTGCTATTAATAGTAACAGACATAAAAGAGAAAGAAATGGATATGTATTGGACACGATTTCTAGAAACTGAAAATATAAGAAATAAAATATTACAGTCCTTCATGTTAGAACATATGGCTGGATATTGTTATCCTAGAAAAATAAACAATATATATTTTGTAGGAAATGCAGCAGGAGGAATAGATCCATTTTTAGGATTTGGTCAACTAAATAGTATAACTCAAGGAGTTATGGCAGCTAGATCAATTGCCAAAAATAAGAGTTATGATAAATTGATTGATGATTTAGTAAAAAGAAATTTATGGATGCATGAGTTTAGAAAGAAATATAATAAAATGACAAATAAAGATTATGATAAGTTAATTAAAGCCATAGGAACTCCAGGTATAAAACATGCCATGTATTATACAAATATGGATGTAGTAAAATGGGGAGGAACTTCCTTTAGTATTTTTGATAAAATAAAAAATAAAATTCTTTAGGCATATGAAAAAAATAAACTAGTCAATTTCCTGAGGAATTTGGATCATTTTCAAGGCATGGTGAGCGAGCATATTGAACATATGTAAGCGATTCCATAACGAAGAAAATAATTCAAATAACCAGTGAAATGACTAATTTGTTTTTTTATTTTTGTAGAATTTATTTTTTATAGATACACATAAAAGGATAAATATAGGAATTATATATCCCATAGAAATGGATAAGAGAGGGAAGGTATAGTGTAGATATAAAATTAAAGACCCATCCCTTTTGATGGTTGTCATAGCCATGGAAATTAGTAATAGGAATATGGGAAACAATAATGAATTGTGATTTCTAATTTTAAATATTTCATAAACACAAGACCAAAACCCATAGATAAGAAGGGATATTTTTATAAATATACCCATTATCCATACACTTATGAATAAAACATCTAAATGGGCAAGGGATTTGCCAAAGCTAGCATACCTAACAAAGTTGTAAGCAGGATACATTAAATTTCTTGTTATACTACCAAATACAGCTATTATCAATATACCCACACTAAAGGATAATCCTATGGCTAATACGGATGAAAAAAGTATTTTTTTTATGTGTTTTCTTTCCTTAATAAATTTTGATAGTTGTATTACTATGACTAGTTCTGCCAACCAACCATTTAGCAAAATTGTTCCCTTAAATACAGGATAAAAACCATTGTCTAATAGGGGAAGGTAGTTAGAAAAGTTTAGATTTTTAAGGTTACCAATTAATATGAGACCTATGGCTATTGTGCCAATAGGAAGTAATAATTCATTTAATCTACAGACTATTTCTAATCCCTTTGTTAGGGCTAAAATACTTATACTGACCCCAATGATATAAAATATTATAAAAGGTGTAACTTGATTGGTAGTGTCCTTTAAAAATTGACCAAATTCTCCTAATACTAACCTTGCCATTTCAAAAAAATAATACATAAAAAGAAAATTCAAAAGGGAGCCAAAAAATTTACCAAATACTTCATTATTTATTTCCATAAGGGACATATATGGATATATATCAGTTATTAATATGTATATATACATGATAAATATTCCACATATGGTAGCCATTAAAACACTTAACCACCCATCTATACTTGCTTCCTGAGCTATGGAAGCGGGCAAAACAATGCCTGCCGTAGATAATATGTAAGTAAGGAGTACTAAGGCCGTTTGAAAGGAGGAAATATTATGCTCCTCAATTGATGTACTTGTATTAAATCTCATTATAATTCTCCTTTTATAAATATTAAGAGTATGTGAAGGATAGTTTTTGTAAAAAAATTGTTTAATATACTCATTTATATAGATTTATAAACTAGCTTTATGTGAGCCTATTTCAGATTGGTAAAAAAGAATAGTTTATAGGAATTTTAGGAAAACTAAAAAAAACTATTATGAGGAAGATGGGTCATGTTTTTTAATAGAAAGAGAAATAAGAAAAAGGAAGAAGTAGAGTATCTAAGCAAAAATATAGATAAAAATATTAACAGGTTAAAAGAAAAATTTAAAGATTGTTCTGATCTAGTTACTAGGGAGTTTAAATTGAGTAAAACCCATACTAGAATATTTATATTTTATATTGATGGCATAGTAGATAAACAAGTTTTGCAGGATAATGTACTTAGTAATATTTTAATAAACATAAGAGACTGTCATGATCCTGTAAAGATAAAAGAAAAGTGTTTGATAGATACAATCAAGGACTATGATTTACCCCTAGGAGAAATAGGGGAAGTAGAGACTATAGAAGATTGTGTTAAAAAAATAGTAGAGGGAAATACTATTTTATTTATTGATAGTACAGATTTGGCACTGTGTTTGTCCACTATAAAACCTCCTGGAAGAACTATAACACAGCCGGTAACAGAATCTAACATAAGGGGACCCTTTGAAGGTTTTACGGAAAATTTAAGGGCCAATACATCCCTAATAAGAAAAAGGTTAAAAAGTAATAATTTAAAGATGGAAAATATTAATGCAGGTAAAATAAGTAGGACTAATATTACTATATGCTATTTAAAACATATAGTAGATGATAATCTAGTGAAAGAAGTAAAAAAAAGATTAGATAAGATAGAAATAGATACAATAATAGATAGCGGATATATAGAGCATTTGATTGAGGATTCTCCCTTATCTGTATTTCCACAAATGGTCCATACAGAAAGGCCAGATACATGCACTGCTGCTTTAAGTGAAGGGCGAGTAGTCTTATTAGTAGATGGGTCTCCCTTTGCATTAATAGTTCCTGGTGTATTCATAGATTTTTTAACAGCACCGGAGGATTATTATTCAAAATTTTATATAGCTACCTTTGTGAGAATGTTAAGATATACGGCTTTATTTACATCCTTAATCACACCAGGGTTTTACATAGCTTTGAGTACCTTTCATAGGGCTATGATACCTACCACATTACTAATTAGAATATCGGCAGCCCATGCAGAAGTACCTTTTTCAGCAACTATTGAAGTATTATTAATGGAAATGACCTTTGAATTACTAAGGGAGGCAGGCCTTAGATTGCAAAAACCCATTGGTTCAGCTGTAAGTATAGTGGGAGCATTAGTTATTGGACAGGGAGCAGTAAAGGCTGGATTAGTATCTCAAGAAATAGTTATTATTGTGGCATTAACTGGAATTTCATCCTTTGCCATACCCGTATACTCCATGGAAATTTCCATAAGACTTTTGAGATTTGCATTAATAATATTGTCATCCATGTTGGGAATTTTAGGATTAGTAACAGGTTTAATGATTATATTTATACATTTAGTGTCCCTAAGGTCCTTTGGAGTACCCTATTTATCTCCCCTTGCTCCTATGAATATAAGGGATTGGCAAGATGTATTTTATAAGGTACCCATATGGGCCAATAAAAAAAGGCCAACCTTCATAAATCCTAAATCTAAAAGAAAACAAAAGGGAAATAATATGCCTAAAAAAACTAATAACTCTATAAATAAAGTATAGGTGAGAAATTTGAAAAAGATAGGAATAATTCTTATAATGAGCTTGTTAATGACAGGTTGCTGGGGAAAAACTGAATTAAAGGAAGTGGGTATAGTTACAGCCATGGGAGTGGATTTAGAAGATGATGGGCAAATAACCATGAGTGTACTTATGGTTATACCCTTAGGAAGTGAAGTGCAGCAATCAACTACATGGTATGGTAAAGCAAAGGGAAAAACTTTAATGGATGCTAGTAAGAACATAAGAAAATATTCTAGCAAAAAACCAGAATGGTATCACAGTAAATTAGTAATAATAGGAGAAAAATTGGCTAGAAAGGATATGTACAAGGTTATAGATTATCTTTCTAGAAATCAACAAATAAGATATTCAAATAATATAATAGTATGTGAAGGAAGGGCAGATGAAGCTTTATCATCACCTTCTGACTTAGAGACTAGTCTATCCTCTGAAATTAGTGGTTTGATTGAAAATACATCAGATTATACTAAAGCTTATGTGGAAAAATTAAAGGATTTTTTACAGAGTATGGATAGTAAAACATTAGGAAGTGTGTGTGGAAGACTCACATATTCTAGGGACAGGGAGATTACATTTTCGTCTAATAGGGAAACCATAATGAAATTGAATACAGAGAAAGATTACAAGTTTATAGCTTTAGAAGGAGCTTCCGTTTTTAAGGGAATGAAACTGGCAGGGTTTTTAAATGACTTAGAAACTAGTGGTTTTTTGTTCATTACAGGAAAAGCTAAGTCAGGAGGAATTCCTGCAAAAATAAATGAAGATCAGTATGTATTCTTAGACCATGAAAAACCAGATAGCAAAATTGAAATTAATATGGATGAAAATAAGATAGGGGCAAACATAAAGGTAGAATTAGATACATTAATAGTTGAGACCACAGAAGAATTAAGATTAAATGATAAAGAACTCATAAAAAAAATAGAAGAGATGGCGGCTAAAGAAGTAGAAAATCGAATGAAAGCCTCTGTTAAAAAGGCAAAGGAATTGAACTCGGACATATTTGGAATAGGTGAAGAAATTCATAAAAAATATCCAAAAGTATGGAAAGAAATAAAAGATGATTGGCACAAAATATTTAAGGAAATTCCCATAAAATATGAAGTTAAAGTGAATATAAAGGGCTTTAACCTAATAGGAGATAGGATTAAGCAGGTGAAGTAAAATATGTTATACATAGTAATGTCAATATTTCTTATGAGCATAATAATATATACCATTTATTGTAGAAAAAATAAACTTATGAGAGAGATGATTATAGGAAATACTTTCATTTTAATCAGTACAATATACTCCTACTTTTATATGATAGGAAAACCTCTACCTGGACCTACAGAAGGTATGAATATGGTTTTTGCTAAAATAGTAAATGCCATATATGGAGTAACCCTATAAAATCAAGAGTAATGGACATGATAAATCTATACTCATATAATTATAAAAAAATAATAAATATAAAGAGAAGAATAAAAAAGGAGTAATGACCATGTATAAAAAAATATTCTACTCTTTAATGTTTATAATAATAATGATTTCATTAATACAAATTAACAATATCATGTTGAATAAAGTGTTTATAGAAACTTTTTTTGATGTGGAAAATAGTAGAGAAATAATATTAAATGGACCAAAGGATAAAAAAGTAGTGGCCCTCACCTTTGATGATGGTCCTCACCCAAGATATACCCCTAAAATATTAGATTTGTTAGAAAAATATCATGCTAAAGCTACTTTTTTTGTAATAGGAAAACATGTGAAGTTATATCCTGAAGTGGTGAAAAGACAGGTCCTTTCAGGTCATGAAGTGGGAAATCATACTTTTTCACATATTAATATAAGAACTAATTCTTCTAATAAAATATGGAAAGAGTTTCAAGACACCCAAGATATAATATATAAGGTGACAGGAAAAAAAGCTACACTTTTTAGACCTCCCTTTGGCTTTTATAATAATATGATTAAAAATATGGCATCTCAGGCTGGGTGTAGTGTTGTTTTATGGTCTACCCATCAAGATTCAAAGGATTGGAGTAGTCCTGGAGTAGATAAAATAGTAAACACTGTATTGAATAAAACTAAAAATGGAGATATTATATTATTACATGATTACGTGGAAGGAAAGTGCCACACCATAGAAGCTTTAGAGATTATATTGCCAGAATTAAAGAAAAAAGGTTTTGAGTTTTTAACGGTTTCAGAATTACTAAATCTACAAGAGGAATAAATATAAAAAATTTAAAAGGATAATTCTATTAATTGTAGAATAATATAGTATTTAGGGCCTGTTGATAACGAAGGGGATAAATATGAAAAGTGATATGTTTTTTTTCTACCAAGGATTTCATCCTATGTTTATAGTAGATTATAATAGTTATAATATAGTAGATATAAACGAAAAAGCTAAGGGTCTATTTAATATGGACTTGAGTAAGGACAATAAAATAGAAAAACTTATTCCAGATATAAATGAAAATATTAGGAATAAAATAGAAACAGATTATATATTAAGGAATAGGTTTGTTTTTCACAGTTGGTTTGATATTTACTTAAGAAGAATAAACCTAAAAAATAAAGATTATATATGGATACAATTAATAGATGTTAGTACATATAAAATAAAAGAAGAAGAAGCAAACTATATTGCTTATCATGATACGGTTACAAACTTGCCAAACAGAAGATATGTGGATCATTATGTGAATGGAATTTTTAATAATGCCATGGCAGAAAATAAAAATATAGGATTCATGTTTATTGATTTAGATAATTTTAAAAGTATTAATGATAAGTATGGTCATATGGCAGGAGACCAAGCATTAAAAATTGTAAGTAATCACATAAAAAGAGCCCTAAGAAAAGGGGATCTAATAGCCAGGTTTGGAGGAGATGAATTTTTAGTAGTCTTAGAAGATCTGCCTAAAACAGAAATTGTAAATTTTGTGGCTGAGAGGATAATAGAAGAACTACAAAGGCCTATAATATTGAAAGGAAAAAAAATGAACATAACTTGTAGTATAGGTATTGGCATATTTCCTAAGGATGGAAATGATATGGAGTCCATAATAAATCATGCAGATAAGGCCATGTATGAAGCTAAGAAACTTGGAAAAAATACATATAAAAAAGATTATTAAATAGCTAAAGCTTTACTTTAGCTATTTTTAACTATTGAGGTATAATTAAGATAATATGATAATACAGAGAGGAAGTAAAAAATGAATTCCAAGGAAATAGTTAAAGATATCATGGAAAATGAAGAATTAATACAGGCTATATTAAGCAATAAAAGAAAAAAGGATATTGAATATAATAAGGTTAACATAAGACCTATCCTTATAAAGGATGAATTATTATATCAATTCACCTATGTATATGATAATAAAGAAATCCATAAAAATATATCTAAAGATGAAGCTATAGAAAAAATGAGGAATTATATTAATTTAGATTTTAAACAATGTCAAATATATGGAGTAGAAAATGATTATCAAATATTGGTGAGTAAGAAATTTAAAGAAAAAATATTAAAGAAAAAACCAAGTAAAAAATTAGGAAACATAAGTCATAATAGGAAGAAAAAATACATAATAGAAGAGGATAAACCCTGTGATTTTTTAATGTACTTAGGAGTTATGAATAAGGAAGGAAAGGTTAAAAGTCAAAAGAGAGATAAGTTTAGACAAATAAATAGATTTTTAGAAATGGTAAGGGATGTGGAAAGTAATTTACATAAGGATAAAGAATTGAAGATAATAGATTTTGGCTGTGGAAAGTCATATTTAACCTTTGCCCTATACTACTATTTAGTTAAAGTATTAAACTTAAAGGTTAATATTATAGGTTTAGACTTAAAAAAAGATGTGGTAGAGTATTGTAACCAAGTATCTAAAAACTTAGGATATATGAATTTATCCTTTCAAGTGGGTAATATAGGAGAATTTAATGAGTTTGATCAGGTGGATATGGTAGTAACTCTTCATGCTTGTGATACGGCTACAGATATGGCATTATTTAAGGCCATATGTTGGAATAGTGAAATTATATTATCTGTTCCTTGTTGTCAACATGAACTTATGAATCAAGTAAAGAGTGAAACTTTAAAACCAATCCTAAAGCATGGAATAATAAAGGAAAGATTTAGTTCCCTAGCTACTGATTCGGCCCGTGTAAATCTACTAGAATTAATAGGATATGACACTCAAATAATAGAGTTTATAGAAACGGAGCATACACCTAAAAATCTGTTAATAAGGGCAATCAAATCTAACAATAAAAGGGAAGAACTATTAAAAGAGTATAAGGATTTTAAAGAATTTTTAAGTATAGAGCCATATTTAGAAAAACTACTAGTAGAAAACAATATGATCAATATTTAGGTAGATATAGATTTCGTATTTATAAACTAGCTTTATGTGAGCCTACTTCAGGAAAATATATTGAAAATTTTTTCCATTGAAGTCCTTGTCACAAGCGAAAGTGTGAATCTTCGTAGATAGGTTCATGAGTCATGTTGGAGTAGCATAGGATGTTGTGACGTTCCTCAATTTCCAAAATTTTCAATATATTTCCCCTTACAGGCAAGTTACTGTATAAAGAAATCTTAGTGTTACGAAATCCATAAGGCTGTTGAAACATTGAATAAATATGTGGATATTTCACAAATATTATAAACTTATCAACAATTTAAAAGGACGGATAAAACCGTCCTTATTATTATTCACTAATCTTAACTTGATGGTAAGTCTTCTTACCCTTTTTAATCATTAGCTCATTATCTTTAAAATCATTTAAAGTCACTTCATATTTAAAGTCAGTAACTTTTTCTCCATTTAAAGATACTCCACCTTGTTTTACTAAACGTCTAGCTTCACTAACAGAAGGAGTAAGGCCTAAATCACAAAGTAATTTAAGTAGTCCAATGCCTTCAGTGAACTCAGAAGAAATCATTTCTGTAGAAGGAACATTGGCACTAGCAGGTCCCTTTCCAAATAAAGCCTTAGTAGCTTCTAATGACTTAGTAGCTTCTTCTTCACCATGAACTAATTTAGTTACTTCAAATGCTAATATTTCTTTAGCCTTATTTATTTCTGCTCCTTCTAGGGCAGATAATCTTCTAACTTCATCCATTGGTAAGAATGTTAATAGGGATAGACATCTTTCCACGTCAGCATCAGCCACATTTCTCCAGTATTGGAAGAACTCATAGGGAGAAGTCTTTTCTGGATCTAACCAAAGGGCACCCTTTTCTGTTTTACCCATCTTTTTACCTTCGCTAGTAGTAAGTAGTGTAAAGGTCATACCAAAGGCTGGTTTACCTGACTTTCTTCTGATTAGGTTAGAGCCGGCAATAATATTAGACCATTGGTCATCTCCACCCATTTCCATTTTACAACCATATTTTTCATTTAATACATAAAAATCGTAAGCTTGCATTATCATATAGTTAAACTCTAAAAATGATAATCCCTTTTCCATACGAGACTTGAAACACTCTGCACCTAACATTCTATTAACAGAGAAATTAGCTCCCACTTCCCTTAGGAATTCCAAATAATTTAAATCCCTTAACCAATCTGCATTATTAACCATAAGTGCTTTGTCATCAGTGAAATCTATAAATCTAGATAATTGTTTTTTAAAGTTTTCAGCATTAGAGTCAATATCTTTTACTGAAAGCATCTTTCTCATATCAGTTTTTCCAGATGGGTCTCCTACCATGGTAGTGCCTCCACCTAATAAAACGATAGGTCTATGACCTGCCCTTTGCATATGCATCATGGTCATTGCTTGTAAAAAGTGTCCCACATGTAAACTATCTGCAGTAGGGTCAAAACCAATATAGAAAGTAACAGATTCCTTACCTAAAAGTTCTCTGATTTCATTTTCGTGAGTTGTTTGTTGTATAAATCCTCTTTCCTTAAGAGTATCAAATACATTAGCCATTAACTTCACTTCCTTTCATAAATTTATAAATATTATTTCAACAAAAAAAGGGCCTTCTCATCTTTTAAGGACGAGAGGACCCGTGGTACCACCTTAATTTGCATAAAGCCTCATATCCACTATAACGGGTGGGGACCGTCAAATTTAAATTTGAAACTCAGATTAGTGTAATTCGTATATCATGTCCTATAGATTTTTCACCAACCAATCTACTCTCTGAATTGTAACCATGATAACTTAATAAATAATCCTCAATGTCTGTATCATTATTATTTTATCCTATATTAACATATATTCATGCATAATGACAAGATTTTGTTTAAGACATAATCAAAATTACTTCCCAATATGTCTAGTTTATTTTTTTAACGTGCCTAATATGAATAATAAATAATGAAAGTGAAAAACCTAAATAAAAGAAAAACATTGAAAAACTTAATGAAAACCTTTAAAATAGATAAGTCAGTTGGAAATATTTTCACATTAAAAACTATGGGGAGTTATAGACATGAAAAATAAGACTAGATTTTTAGTACATGGGGCCATAATAGGAGCCATATATGTGGTACTTACCATAATATTTGCTCCAATAAGTTATGGTCCTATGCAGGTAAGAGTTTCAGAGGCATTAACCGTATTGCCTTTTTTTACACCAGCAGCCATTCCAGGACTATTTGTAGGCTGTGTAATTGCTAATGTATATGGTGGTGGAGGTATGGTTGATATAGTATTTGGTAGTTTGGCAACCCTATTTGCTGCCTTTGCATCATACAAAATGCCTAAAAAAATATTAGTTCCATTACCTCCTGTACTTATAAATGCAGTTGCCATAGGGCTTATATTAAATTACTTGTCCAATCTTCCATTTTTTGCAAGTGCCCTTTGGGTAGGCCTAGGACAAATGGTAGCCTGCTATGGGTTAGGATATCCATTAATGATGATTTTAGAAAAATATGAGAATACTTTATTTAAAAGGGGACGATAATAACCGTCCCCACAGCCCTTAAAACCTTAGATCCCTTTCCCCCTTTTCGAGTCTTCTTAAAAGGGAAGTGGCAGCTGATTTTGCCTTTTCATTAGGAATATCATTTAAAAATTTATCTATTACATCTTCACCCTTTCCTTTTAAATCATCATCAGCATAATCTAACAAAAATTCTTTAAAAGTAAGTAGGGCATTAGGCAAACATACATTTTGAATTTGACCAGTCTTAGCCAATCTCATGAATCTATCTCCTGTACGGCCTTCTCTATAACAGGCAGTACAATAACTTGGTAAATATCCCGTTTCACAAAGTTCCTTTAATATTTCAATAGGAGAACGATGATCTCCCACTTCAAATTGAGGTTTTCTTCTTTCATTAATATGTTCATATTCTTCTAGGTAACCACCAACTCCTGTACAAGAGCCGGCACTTATTTGAGAAACACCAAGGGCCATGACTTCACTTCTGTACTCAGGCTCTTCTCTCGTAGATAAAATCATTCCCGTATAAGGAACGGCCAATCTCAAAACAGCTACGATTTTTTTAAAATCATGATCATTTACAAGATATGGGAAATTCTTCGTATCCACATCTAGGGCATTCCTAAGTCTTGGTACAGATATGGTATGAGGTCCTACACCAAAAGTATCTTCTAAATGCTCTGCGTGCATTAACATGGCAATAGTTTCGTATTTATAATCATAAAGTCCATATAGGGTACCGATACCCACATCGTCAATGCCAGCCTCCATAGCCCTATCCATGGCTGTAGTATGCCATTCATAGTTATGCTTAGGGCCAGTAGGGTGGATTTTTTCGTATGTTTCCTTATGATAAGTTTCTTGGAACAATATATAAGTACCTATATCTGCATCCTTCAATCTTTTATAGTTATCTACCGTAGTAGCAGCTATGTTCACATTAATTCTTCTGATACTACCATTGTTAAACTTTAAGGAATATATAGTATTAATACATTCTAATATATAATCTAGTGAACAATTAACATTATCTTCTCCAGCTTCTAGTGCAAGTCTTTTATGACCTAAACCTTCTAATATTTTAACCTCATTTGCCAATTCATCCATAGTTAACCTTTTTCTTTGTAAATTTAGATTAGAATGTTTATATCCACAATAGACACAATTATTCACACAATGATTGCTAACATATAGGGGAGCAAACATTACTATTCTTTTCCCGTATATATTTTCCTTTATTTCCTTTGCTTCCTTGTAAATTTCATTTAATATTTCCCCATCATCTATATTTAATAAAACTGATGCCTCTTTATGGGTAAGGCCTTCTAATTTTCGAGCCTTTTCTAAAAGACTTTTAACATAACTTTTATCCTTTGATTTTTCTTCACCATATTTTATAGAAGATAATATTTCTTCATGGTTAATAAATTCTACAGCTTTTAATCTTTCCAATTTAAAAAAACCTCCTTAAACCTATATTATTCATAGAAAAATAAAAAAATCTTCCTGAGTATAGGAAGTTATAAAAGGATAGTCCATAGAATATAAGGATTAAGATTGGATAAAAGTTAATGAAATCTAATATCCTATTTAAATACTTATAAAATAAGGTAGACCTATAACATCCTTCCCTTTTACTCAGATTACTTTGTAATTAGGTAAGAAATAATTTGTAATGGCCCCCATAGGAGAAAAACTCCTATGGGAGGATTGATTATATAAATTATACCCTAATTAATTATTATTTACCATATGTAAATTCAACAAAAACATGCATTAGATAAAAATTCCATTGACAAGTAATTAAGATGAATATATAATAGTGATAATCATTATCATTTAAAAAGGAGGTAAAAATTATGACTGCTTTAGTGGTAGGTGCGGATAAGCTAGGTAACATACCTGATGTATTAAATGAAAAGGGAATAACGGACTTTATACATTGGAAGGGAAGAAAAAAAGGCATGAGAAATATGACCATACCTAAAAATATAGATATGGTCATTGTTTTATACGATTACATAGAACACAACTTAGCTAAGATAATTAAAAAGGAAATAAAAAACATAGAGGTTCCCTGTATTTTCGCCAAAAGGTCTGTAAGTGATTTGAAAATTCAACTAGAAAGATGTAGGGAATGTAGAAAGTGTACGAAGAATATACAGTAAATGGCATGGATCGTCCATGCTTTTTATTTGGAGATATAATTTGTTAATTATTTATTGACAAAGATTTTAGCTTATGATAATATTTATCAAGGAAGAATGAGTAACAATACGGAACGAAATATTAGAAATAAGGTGATTTTATTATGTTATTATCAAAGGCAAAAGTAGGAGAAACATTTACAATTGAAAAGGTTGAAGGGAAAGAAAAAATTAAAAAATTCCTATTTTCATTAGGATGTTTTGAGGGTCAAGAGGTTACTCTTATTTCTAAATTAGCAGGGAATTATGTAATTAATATTAAAGACAGTAGATACGCCATTGATGAAGGAATGGCTAAATCTATCATTCTTCAAGGATAAGGCAAAGATTAATATGAATAAATTAATAATATGCTATGAAATAGCATATTATATTTTGAATACATATTGAGAATGATTATTGAATCCAAATAATAATTATTGTTTATAGAGGGGGAGTTAGTATGAAAATTGCATTGGCAGGTAACCCTAACTGTGGGAAAACTACACTGTTTAATGCCATTACAGGAAAGACAGAAACAGTGGGAAACTGGTCTGGAGTTACTGTAGAGAAGAAAGAGGGTAGTCTTAAAAAGAAGTATAATCCTAAAAAAGAAGATATAACTATAGTTGACCTTCCAGGAGCATACTCCATATCTCCATTTACTGGAGAAGAAGCAATCACAAGGGATTTTATTTTAGATGAGAAACCGGACGTTATAGTAAATATTGTAGATGGAGCTAATGTTAGTAGAAGTTTATTTTTCACAACTCAACTTATGGAACTAGGTATTCCTGTAGTAATTGCACTTAATAAAATGGACATATTAAATAAAAGGGGAGATGAAGTAGATAAAGGCACTTTAGGAAAACTTCTTAATTCTAAAGTTATATCTACAACGGCTACGTCAGAAGATGGATTATTAAATCTTATGAATGAAGCCATAGCCCTAGGGAAAGAAAGTAAAACTCAAGTTGCACCGAAATTTAAAGGAAAAGAATCAGCCGATTCAGATAAAAAGAGACAAGAATTTGTAGATGATATTATAAGTAAATGCCAAGTTAAAAAGAGAAGAGTAGATGAAGTTACCCTTTCTGATAAGGTAGATAGAATTGTAGCCCATAAATGGTTAGGTTTACCTATATTCTTTCTTATAATGTGGGGAGTGTATACTTTTTCAATTGAAGGTCTTGGCGGATATTTATCAGGATATTTTAATGATGTATTATTTGGTGAGATAGTTCCAGAGGCAGTTAATGGCCTTTTTGAAGGATTAGGAGTTAGTCCACTTCTTCAAGCCCTTATAGTAGATGGAGCTATTGGAGGAGTAGGAGCTGTAATAGGTTTCTTACCTTTAATCATGGTACTATTCTTTTGTTTATCATTACTTGAAGATTGTGGATATATGGCTAGAGTTGCCGTAATAATGGATAGATTCTTTAAGAAAATCGGTTTATCTGGAAAATCTATAATTCCAATGATCGTAGGTTCTGGTTGTGCTATACCAGGAGTTATGGCCACAAGAACTATTGAAGATATGAATGAAAAGAGAATGACAACAATTCTTACACCTTTTGTGCCGTGTGGTGCAAAGTTACCAATCATAGCTTTATTTGCAGCAGTATTCTTCCCAGAAAGTACATGGGTTGCACCGAGTATGTATATAATTGCCATAACTATGATTGTTATTGGAGGACTTTTGTTAAAGAAATTATTTGTATGGGAAAATACTTCCATGTTCATAATGGAGCTTCCGGAATACAAATGGCCTAGTTTAACTCATGCATTTAAACAAATGATAGATAAGGCTAAAGGATTTATCTATAAGGCAACAACTATCATATTAGTATGTAATACATTTGTATGGTTTGCTCAAGCCTATAGCTGGGGACTTAATCCAGTGGAAGACCAGGGCTTAAGTATATTAGCTTCATTAGGAAGACTTATTGCTCCTATATTAATACCTCTAGGATTTATAGGATGGCAATTGGCAGCAGCAGCCATAACTGGATTTATTGCTAAGGAAAATGTAGTGGCTACCTTTGCCGTATTATTAGCTGTAGCCTCTGAAGAAGCACTTCATTTACCTGGAGGAGCACTATCAGAAATGTTTACACCAGTAACTGCTTTTGCATACTTATTGTTTAACTTATTCACACCACCATGTTTTGCAGCAATGGGTGCTATGAATTCAGAAATGGGTTCTAAAAAATGGTTATTTAAAGGTCTTGCATTCCAATTTGGAGTAGGATATATATTAGCCATGTTAGTTACTCAAATAGGTTCATTAATAGTATATGGTACGCCAGCAACAGGTTTTGTTCCAGCTATTGTTATATTAGTTGCTACTGTAGTATACCTTGTTACAGCAATTAAAAAGGCGGATAAGGAACGTGCTAAATTAGAAAACGAATTAAGGGTTGGTGCATAATGCTATCCAATGTAATAGTTGGAATTGTCTTTGGAGCCATTGTATTATGGGCTTTTAAAAGAGCACGTAATGACGTGAAAAATAGTAGATGTGGTGGCTGTAGTACTTGTTCTAGCAAGAGTAAGTGCAATACTAAAAAATAAAATTATACCTTCATATATATGGTTATTCCTTACCATATATATGAAGGTTTTTTTCTTGTTTAAAAAGGATTACTATTATATACTTGAGTTTAGGCAGATGCCTTAGAAGAGGAGGGGGAGTATGAAGGTCACTATAGATGGACATTTTGATTTATTATATGATGTATTAAGAAAGAGGAAAATGGGAAAAACTCATGTAATAGAGAAGGATTTTTTAGAAGATTTAAAAAAGGGTGGAGTTAATGTATTAGTGTCTTCTCTATTTATAGATTCTCAGTTTATACCTGAAATGGCATTGAGAAGGGCATTAGATCAAATAAATTCCTTATATGAAGAAATAGAAGAATCAGGGGACAAGATAAAACTCTGTAGGAATGTAGATGATATGAATGGGGCTTTAGAATCGAATAAATTAGGGGTGTTTTTGTCCTTTGAGGGTATTGAACCCATATATAATGATTTGGGATTACTAAGGGTATTCTATGAGCTAGGGGTTAGGCTTGTGGGTCTTACATGGAGTAGAAGAAATTATGCTGCTGATGGCGTATATTTTTCACCCTTAGAGGAAGGTCAGGTAGGAGGTCTTACTAACTTTGGTCATAGGGTAGTTAAAAGGGCTCAAGAATTGGGGATGATAATAGATGTGAGTCACTTAAATGAGCCAGGATTTTGGGATTTAATGAAAATAACTAAAACCCCCATAATCGCATCCCATTCTAATTGTAAGGGATTAGTGGATGTGAGTAGAAATTTGAGTGATGAACAGATAAGGGCCATAGCCCATACGGATGGGGTAATAGGAATAAATGCTGCAAATATGTTTGTTTCAAAAGATGATAATGGGGCCAATTATAAATCTTATGTGGATCATATAGACTATGTATGTAATTTAGTAGGTCATAAACATGTGGCCCTAGGATTTGATCTTTGTGATCACATAAGAAAGCATGAATATAAGGAACATAAGGATAATAAGTTCTTTGATATTATAAAAAACCATTCACAGGTTTATAAAATAAAAGAAGAGTTAAAATTAAGAGGTTATAGGGAAGAACATGTAGATGATATATTAGGACGCAATTGGGTTCGTGTATATGACAAGGTACTAAAATAGGAGGAGAAAATGAGAAAATTACTATATATATTGATGATTATCATATCTATTACATCCATTTCCTTTTCAGAGGAAATGAACGATGAAAATATTCATACGGAAAGGGGAATTATATTAAAGGCTAGTGAAGTTAAAGTGGATGATACATCTTCAGAAAAATACCAAATGGTAGACGTGAAAATAACTAGTGGAGAGTATAAAGATGAAACCTTTAGTATAGTACATTATATACCAGAAAATATGGCCTATTCTATAATAGTGAAAAAGGGTGATAAGGTAGTTACTGTATTAGACAATATGGATGGAGAGTTAAATGTGGGCATATCTGACTTTGTTAGAAAGGACAAAATATTATATATGGCCCTCTTATTCATATTTTTAATCATACTGATAGGAAGAGTTAAAGGAATTAAGGCTGCCATAACATTGTTTTTTACCATGTTTTTAATTTTGAAGGTTCTTCTTCCTGGTATATTAAACGGATATAATCCCATATGGCTAACTATTGGAGTATCTATTTTAATTACGGTTATTACTCTAGTGATTATAGGTGGAATCAACTCTAAAAGTATATCAGCCATAGTAGGAACCACATTAGGAGTAGTTATAGCAGGTTTACTGGCCTACTATGTGGGGGCTACAGCTAAACTAACAGGCCTTAGTAGTGAGGAGGCCATGATGCTTATGTATATTCCCCAAGAAATAAAATTTAACTTTAAAAGTCTACTTTTCTCAGGAATAATAATGGGAGCATTGGGAGCTGTAATGGATGTGGCCATGTCCATATCATCAGCCATAGAAGAAATATATAAGGCTAATGAAGCTATGACTAAGAAGGAACTATTCATGTCAGGAATGAATGTGGGAAAAGATGTTATGGGAACTATGAGTAATACTCTAATACTAGCTTATACAGGAAGTAGTATTCCATTACTCCTATTATTTATGGCCTATGAAAATTCCTTAGTTAAAATATTAAATTTAGATATAGTGGCTACGGAAATAATAAGATCTTTAGCTGGTAGTATAGGTTTGGTTATGACTATACCTATTACAGCCTTTGTGGCAAGTTTTCTAATTAAAAAAGAGAATATATAATAAGGCATATTCAAAAAATAAATTAGTCATTTCACTGGTTATTTGAATTATTTTCTTCGTTATGGAATCGCTTACATATGTTTAATATGGTCGCCCACCATGCCTTGAAAATAATCCAAATTCCTCAGAGAACTGACTAGTTTATTTCTTTCATATGCCTAAAAGGAGTATTTTAGTATTTAGAGCTAAAATACTCCTTTTATTATAGTTTCAGTCTCGGCGGTACCTAAACGAAGTGCTGTGGCATATTTAACTCATATTTCGTATTGCTTTCTTATTAAATCCCATTTGATTGGCTTAGTTAAAATAGATTGTAAATTTTCATAAACGGCTGCTATTCCTGTATCAGGTCTATGTAATTTCTTTGAATGAACTGATTTAAATCTTGGCATAAGTTGAAATCCTAATAGATGACAAAATGCAAATGCAACATCGCTTTGTCCGTAATTTTAACTTTTACGGTTTCTCTCATTTTAGGGCGTATAATTCCATCAAAAGGCATGTATTCAGAATTAGGAAAATAGCGTATATTTGTATGAGAATATTTTCTTATAATGTCCAATGCATGTATAACAGGTTTATGAGCATTATTATTAGAAGAAAACTCTAAAGTTTTTAACAATTTCGGAACCATTCTTCTATAATGTTTTCCATAGCTAGAACGCATTATTGTA
Organism: Anaeromicrobium sp.; assembly: GCF_025210435.1. Taxonomy (GTDB): domain Bacteria; phylum Bacillota; class Clostridia; order Peptostreptococcales; family Thermotaleaceae; genus Anaeromicrobium. The sequence continues at coordinate 143 of NZ_JAOART010000069.1, read as the reverse complement.
TATATGAGTTTTCATAAAGTTTGAGACTGAGTATATCTATACCCTACATTTCTTAGTATAATTTTTCATTAAGTTTGAGACTGATTTCTATAAAGTTTGAGACTAAGTTGTTATTTTGCAAAAAGTTTGAGACTGAGTTTTTT
>NZ_JAOART010000068.1 GCF_025210435.1 Anaeromicrobium sp. | reverse complement strand
ATTTTGAATGTCTAGTATTAGATATGAACCCACATTTAGGGCATTGGCTTCCTTCTCTTGTACTTTTAGCAACAATGTATACTTTGTTACCTTCTTCAAATTGGTTTAATATCTTTATATCCTTCAATTTTATTACCACCTGTACGAGCAAACTATTAATTTAATTCTACTACTCATATAGGGTTTGGTTTTATTGAAGAAATATTGTGAAAAATAATATCACCAAAATTGCGTGAGAACCAGATTTAAATGTAGATCAACAAACTGAAGTCTACTTTACCACAAAATATACAAAATCTACTTCTTTAAATACTACTTTTCTAATTTTATGTCCATATAATTCTACAAATTCGTCCCAATGGTCTTCAAAAATTCTTCTAAATCTACTAGCCATAATACACCTTTCATTTATTCATAGGTAAAACTTTACATATATTCTTTAACGTTTTCATTCCAAGGGCTACACCCATATTATTATATCAAAAAATAATTAACTTCCCTTAACAAAAACAAAGCAACTCAATCACACATTAACTTAATAAGTGTATGAGTTGCTTTGTTTATTGGTCTAACTTTGACAAATCAAATGCTTCTATAGTATTATCTTTGTATGATACATATAGACGTTCTTTATGTATAAAAATTCTATGTATTAAATTATCTTTTGTTTTCATAGTCCACAATATTTCTCCACCATCATTTTTAAGCTCTAATAGTACTATACTATCCTTAAAATTCAAAAACATATATTTCCCATAATTATACTCATCTTCGATCTCATTTGAGAATTCAAGTTCCCAAAGTGGATTCAAATTTTGTCCATGAAAATGTAATCTTGACTTAAATACACTGTAAACATCACCTTTTCCAGTTTTCATATAAAACCCTTCTAGCCATTCACGAAGTTCTCTATCTTTTACATTTTTAACAATATAAAAAGAATCTGTATGCTTATGACTATCTCTATTATTCAAGGCCACAAACTCATAAGGATATTTACCTATTATTGCCCCACTCTTTGGGTCAAACTCATAAAATGCATCACTAAATGTATGTCTATATAAGTACCTATCTTTGTACCTATATAAGTCAATAGGTCCAGTTTTCCACCCTCTTTCACTCTTCCAAGCAAGTTGTTCCGTGTTATAGTTTAGCCCATATGTTGCTTCATCATGTCCATATGAAAATATTACTAAATCATCATACAATAAAACACCCCAGTCTAACCTTATATTATCCCAGGATTTTTTAATTTTATAATCTAACAATAGTTCATCCTTATTTGTATCAAACACAACTACCTTGTCATCAGAAGTTGTTGCCAATATTCCATTAGATGCGGTTAGATTATAAAAGGACTCATCGTCTCCGTAGGGAATTTCAATTTTTTTTACAACATTCAAAGAATTGTCATCTATAACATAATATGTTCCATACCCTGATTGGATATATAAATTTTTCTCATCTGTAGCATGTAAGTGCATTATTCCAATCCCTTTAAATTCCCAAATTTTATCTAGTTCAACGCTATTTTTACTTGGCAGTGAAATTGTATTGTTTTTTTGTTTTATACTTTGCTCTCTCTCAACATTCTCTGTTCTTATTGAACCTGTAATAACATACATGACAATCAAAGTAAATAATATTACTGCAAAAACATAAACTTGCCACTCTTTTTTTTGCACTTTTCTTCACCTCTTGCAACTTTTTCTTTTAATATTTAAAAATGTAGATTCAAAGAAATATTTCTTCACCTCTACATTTTATCATCTTTTCACCATAATTTTACAATTAAATTTTTATGGTACAAATATATCAAAATCAGGTTGCTTAGTGACACTTGGCAATGACCTAAAGAAAGGGTCTGTTTCTTTTTTAGTGTGCATCCTTGTCTTTGTTTCTGTTATAGTTGGACCCATTCCAGGTGTAGATAGACCGTAGCAGACTACAATAACCTCAACATCATGAGTTTTTGCTGCATTTGCTGTAAAGAGCTTATAATTTCCCCCTAAAGCCAATCCAACTTTCGTTACATCAATAGGATCAAAATCATTCTTAGATTTTAATTTTAAAACTTGTACAACTGTGGCACTTCCACTTGGAGTTTGTTTCTTGAATTTAAATGTTTTTGGGTTATTCAAAAACTTTATAAATTCTTCTGTAGCATCTTTAAAGATATCGGGTCCTATTGTTCCTCCACTAGCAGTATAAACAACGGGCTTATTCCAATCTGGATCATAATCAAGATTTTTTGCTTTATATTCTTCCAATACTCCTGCACCAAATTTATCCGTATCAAATTTTATAGCCATTAGAGAAGCAGTTGTGACTACAAAATCGAAATTAAAAGCTAGTCCCCATCCAACTGTTTCATATACTTTTTCACCAGCCCATTCGGCACTTTTTTCTATGGTACGTTTACGTACAGTAGTAGCCAATGGATTATTTATTATATCTATTGGTGTAGGCTTGAATGAATATATTGCCGATTCTGGCTCTATAACAAACTGAAGTCTACTTGTACCTGCATAATGATTTATCACTTTTATTCTAAAAGGTTTTGTTTCCCCAGCTTTAATAACGCAATTTTCTGCTATTCCTATCGTTCCTTCTGGTGGAAGACGCCTTTCAACTCCTTTAGTAATATCATTAGCTTTTATAGAAAATTTAGGACTGTCAATATTTTTTTCATTTCTAATTATTACATCAAAATATGCTCCTTTATGAGTTGCAAAAATAGGTACTTCACTAATTGGATTTACTGCAACAACGGTAAAATCCAAAATAAGTTTTTCTTTTAGAGCCTTCTCGTACCCATGAAACCTATCTTTATTAGCTTTATGGTCATTTTCAAATATCCACTCTCCATTAAGAAAATGTTTCACATGTTTCCTATAATCTTGCATCATCTTTTCTAGTGCTACATCTACACCATCTCTTGTTTCAATGTCCTTTATGTAATTTATGTAGGTATCTGAACCAATATTTTCTAAAGAAACTTCAAAGGAGCCTGTTTTACAATGTATAACATCAGAAGGTTTGCTTTCTTTATTTTCTGGCGAACCACTTACTCCAAATATTTGTAGCTTGTAGTCTTTGTTATATTCATCAAATTGTATATGTATTTTAGATTCTGTTACATATTTTTGTGCTGAATCTTTAGGTCTTGAGAATATATAAGAGCCTGACTCTTCAATTTTAAGAAACTTATGCTTAGTAGAATCCTTATCAGTGACATCCTTAACTTTGACAGCAGCATTATTAAAACCATAAATAATTCTAAATGTTCCTCGATTTCCTTTCTTATCTATTAATTGGATTCCAGGTGCATCAATAATTGAAATATTTGTCCCTGTCTCAAATATTAGTTCTTTTTTATTGTTTTCAAAGTTTGAATCCTTATACTTATCATCTGTGCAAAATGCTCTAATATTAAATTGTACACTTGTAGCTCCAACATCTTCTGCCCTTACCATAAATTCAATTGTCGCACTTTCCTCTTTGTTTGGAGGAATAGGATCTACAAAAACAGTTTTTAACTCATTCATATTTTTATCATATAGTCTCACTATAGTTTTGGGACTAATCTTATTTTTTTTATTTTTTATACGTACTTCAAATGTCAATACATCATTTTCAAACACTTTATCGTCAGGCTGTAGTTCTATGTTTTTCCTAATAATTTTTATTGGTTCAGAAGTAATGGATATATCATAGTATATAGGCTTAGAACCTGTCTCTACTGGATATTTAGTGACACTTGTCGATTCCCCATTTGAAGCAATTATATCTAATACATAAGCTTTATTATATTCCTTAAATCTTATTTTAGCAGAATTTTCTGTAATAGGGACAGTTGCCATAAGTTCACTGCCATTTTTAATAATAGTCTCTGTGCTATTTGCTCCTGGCGTAAAAGTTATTGTCATCCCTAATCCATCGTTATGAACTTTGTGCTTTACATTTGTTGGTTGCCCTACTACTACTTGATTATGATTCTTTGCTTTTAATTTAAATGTACAAGAACCACCTGCGGAATTTTTAACATATATATAGTAGCAAACTCCTGCCCTTACAGACACTCCCTTAACAATATCATCTGGCTGTCCAACTCCAGGGAATTCTGTAGAATTTCCTAAGAGAGTACTATTTCTATCCTTACTTGTATATACAAATAGATCTAAATTATTACTTAACCCTGCCGAATTTATCCAAAAATTCGCATTCCCGTCTTTCGTAAATTTAACCTTATACCATTTTCCTTCTTCAGATTCACTCATATCATCATTATAAACAACATCCTCTGAAATTTCTCTAGCTGTTTCACTAGTCACTCCCGATACTGTATATTCTACTATTTCTTCATTATTTCTAGTATTTGAATCTGTATAATCAGAATCTCTACTTTCAACAATAATTTTAAACTTAGCCTTTCCATCAACAACATCTTCTTGCCTTATTGTTGTACTTAAAGATGCTTTATTAGTATCTCCCGGTCTCACACTTGGCTCATTGTCATAGTCTAACTCATTTCCAGTTCTATCTTTTAATATTACCTTATATTCGGGACTTTCATCATTTTTTTCATAGTTCTCTACTTGAACATTAAAGTCAACTACTTGTCCTATAGCAAATGGAGGTGCTTGGTCAGTTGTTACATCTTTAATTCCTAAATCAAACTCTTTACTGCCACCAGAGCTTTGAGGATAATTTCTTGCTTTAATTATAATTTCTCCATATCTATTATTACGGTTCTCAACACTAATATAATAATATCTTCCAGCTTCTACAGGGATTTCTTTAATAATCTCATCTCTCCCTACCCCTCTTGTAGAACTTCCTAATTCTCTACTTCCTGCACTTTCTCTTTCATGAACATATAAATTGACATCATGCTTCGGATCTTCAGGTCTTAACCAGAAATTCGCTAAACCATCTTCATCAAATTTAACCTTAAACCACTTAGCATCTTCTACTTCGTTCATGGTATAATTATAATCCTTATTATCATAAATTCTTATTGCCATTTTATATTCCTCCTTTAAGTTATTTTTTTAATCTTTCATCATTTTCTAAGCTATTGAGTTATCTTGTGAAAAGATGTGATTAGAGGTTATAAACAATCTCTAATCACATAGTTAATTTAATTAATTAAGCTTTGCACTCTACTAAGATACTGTGTTCATCTGAAGTTATATATTTTGTATCAATAAATTCAATATCGAATGTGTATCTTAACATTCCACTAACAATATCTTCTGGCTTTATTACTGTACTTAAATTTATATTACTCATAGTGCCCGGCTGTATAGGGGGAATATCAACATAATCTCTATCTAAACCCTTGCTATCTTTTAAGATTAAAATGGATTGTCGATTACTTAGATTCCCTGAATTTCTTATTTTTGCCACAAGATTAATTTCTTTACCTGGGATAACTAAATTTGTTTGAGTAATAGAATCAATTGACATTTCTAAGTCTCCTGCTTTTGCATCATAAGAGTTTGGCTTATTTATTTTATAAGGTCCGAAATATCCTTTTGTAACATTACCTGCATTATCTACTCCTTTATAGTGAATATAGTTATCTCCATGGTTTTTTAACAACAATGTTCTTGTATAATCATTCCAACTAGTAGGTATTACTACAGAATTTGTTATTTGACATTTCTTTTCTCTAATAGAACTTACGTTATCTATATAATCTAATCTTAATATAGTATAATTACTTTCACTATCTAAAGTGCTCGCAGTTACTATTGGTCCTGTTTTATCTATTGTGTATGGACCAAAGTATCCGGTTTTAACATTTTGTGCATTATCTACTGCTCTATAATGAATAAAATGGTTTCCTTCTGCTGACAATATCACTGGTGCTTTATAATTAGTCCAAGTAATAGGTATATCAATAGAGTTTGTCACTTGATATTGCCTTTCTTTTATTCCACTTTCTTTATCTATATAATTTAAAGCCACTTCTATATTGCTATTTTTAATACTGTAATCTGTATTGCTTGCTTCTACTATTGGTACAATTTTCTCAACATCGGTCTTTACAGTATATTCATTGGACCATTCACTTTCTATTTCATTTGATCCTATAGTTTTAATATAAAATAAGTAAGTTTCATCATACTCTGAGTAGGTTATTTCAAAGGTGTTTCCTTCTGAAATACGATCTATTTCTCCTCCTCTATGATCTGCCAAAATAGTGGTATGGCTATTTAATCCTGGAGTAAATATTATTTTTACTTTTTTACCATTCACTACAGTTGTTACATTAGTTGGTAATTCAGGTAATTTCATTAACTCCACTACTGGAATTTCAGATCCTGATATATTTTTTAGATATGGGTATCCATTATTTATACTCCAGATATTATTGAAATCCCAATTTACAAAGGTATTTTTATGTTTCATATAATCTGTTGTTTTTCCAGTAAAATATTCATCCTTTAGGGTAACTCCTAGCTTTGTTTTATCATGATATGTGTTTTCAATTCTAGCAACATTTCTCCATCCAAAATCACCTAACGGTTTTATCCTCCCAGTATCTTTATTTAAAAAGTTTGTCATATCTACAGCACAATAACTATTT
>NZ_JAOART010000067.1 GCF_025210435.1 Anaeromicrobium sp. | reverse complement strand
GGTAATACCACCTTTCGTTAGAGTTTGTGGGAAAACACTACTTCGATAAGGGATATGGTATTACCTTTAGTTATTTTTTGCCTAAAATACCAAAGAATAATTATCCAAAAGAATAGACTATTTTTGTACAAAACTTACGTAGTTAAATTATCATGTGATTTTTTTTATAGGAAGTTTCATAGTAAAAGTAGTTCCCTCATTAGTTTTACTAGTTACTAGAAGTTGTCCTGAATGCTTATTTACTACAATATCATAGGATATGCTTAAACCTAATCCAGTTCCTGCACCAATTTCCTTTGTGGTGAAGAATGGATTGAATATTTTGTTAATAATACTTTCATCTATACCAGGACCATTATCCATTATTTCACAAAAAATATGATTTTCAGAAACATATGCGGAGATTTTGATAAATCCTTCATCTTCTCTAGTCTGACTTTTAAGGGCCTGCACAGCATTCATCATAATATTTAATAGAACTTGCCCAATTTGGGTTCTGTTACAATATATAAGGGGTAACTCCTGGAGATCTTTTTCTATATGAATAATGTGTTTAGCTTCATTGTTAACTAGGAGTAGGGTTTCGTCTAGAAGATGGTTAAAATCGTAATAATTAAAGTCGCTCTTTAAGTCGTGTCTAGCAAAATTTCTCAAACTTTGGACAATTTTTGTCACTTTTTCAATTCCTTTAAAGGAATCATCTATAAGATAATCTATATCTCCAATAATAAAATCTAAGCCCAATGTATTTCTTAATTCACTAATCTCTTCTATTATACCTTGTATTTCTTTAGATTCAATATTCGTATCATTTAAACAATCCATTAACTCCCTATACTTATAAATGGTCGTCTTTATTTTATATATGTATTTACCAAGGGTTTGTGTATTACTAGACACATATCCTATAGGATTGTTGATTTCATGGGCCACACCAGCTGCCAGTTGACCTATGGCGATTAATTTTTCCTTTTGAACAAGATAAGATTGAGTTTCTTGTAGTTTTTTATTTAGATCTAATAATTCTTCATTTTGTATCTTTATGGTATTTAAAGTTTCTTTTAAATTGAGTTCATATTTTCTAATTCTCATGGCAGCTTTTATCCTTGAAATGAATTCAATAGGTTCTATAGGTTTATTTATAAAATCTGTAGCTCCACATTCAAAACTCTTTTGAAGGGCTTGCTTATCCGTAATAGAGGTAAACATAATCACTGGAATATTATGATGAACTTTGTTTTTTCGAATTTCCTTGAGAGTCTCTATGCCATCTATTTCTGGCATAACAATATCTAGGATAACAATATCAATTTCTTCAGAATTAATAATGTTTAAAGCCTCTTTTCCCGAATTAGCTAAAAGAATATGGCAGTCTATTTTATTTTCAATTAATATGTTTTTTGCATATTCTAAATTAAATCTAGTATCATCTACAATAAGGATTTTCACAGAAACACCTCCTAAAAATTTACTATATTTTTTAATATTCGACAAATTCAAATATATTCCTTTTTTATGGAGGATAATGTGAGAGTGAAAATTACATGTATATATGGTATAATATGTAAAAAATACAAAGTTGTGGGGGAATAAAAATGAATATTAATGCTAACAACATTTCTACATTTGGATTTAATCAATTTGGTATGAAAAGTAAAGAGATTAATGGAAAACAGCAGTCTACCATAGAAAAAATTCAAAATAATATAAAACAAAGAAATGACATATTAGAAATTTCTAAGGAAGGGAAAATGAAATTAAAGTTAAGAAACCTTAAACAGGTAGAGAAGCTAGAAGGTAAGAAAGAAGAAGTGGAAAAGGGATTAGAGGCAAAATTAAAACTTTATGAATCTGTTGCAGGAATATTAGAAGATGTCCAAAAAATAATAAAGGAATCTATGAATGAAGATATTTCCACTGAAGAAAAAGAAGAAATGCAATCAGAATTAGAGGACAAACTAGAAGGTATTGAAGATATTGTGAATAAGGCAATAGAAAATGGCAACAAGGGTATGGAAAAATTAAATGATGAAGAACTTAAAGGTGTGGATGGGATAGATGAAATCAATAAAGAAATAGATATGGATAAAGAGGTGAAAGAATCTAAAGAACAGGAAAAAGAAAATAGGGGAAAAATAGATTTTAAAGATATAGATATACTAAAAGACCCTTTAAAAGCATCTCTAATGATTGGATTTGCTTTAGAATCAGTTAATGAAGAAATAGCAAAATTGCAAGAAGAACTTTCTAAATTAGAAAAAAACATGGATAAACTTTTAGGTAAAGATGTTGAGAAAGAAACTATTAAAAATATGAACAATATAGATGAAGATAATAAGGTAGAAGAAAATAAGGAATCAAATGTGCAAGTAAGTGAAACAAATAATGAGTAGGATATAAAGTAAGAAGAAATATCCAAATGAAGTAAAGGGAAGGTTAATAAAGTTATATTAGTAAAAGATCAAGAAGGACAGTTGCAATATAGGGTTTTTGTGGATTTTAATGAAGAAGTTTATACATATACCTTTAATGCTACTAAGGGAGAAAAAATAGATTCTGGGAAAAGTAATAAAATGTATTTTAAAAGAGTAGACAGTATGTAGATATATGTGTAAATATACATATCATAAGATGAGTAGAATGGCTACTCATCTTATGATATGGCCAATTTATTTAATACATTTATTGATACTTTCAATTGTGTAATTAACCTCATGAATTGTATTAAAGTGACTAAAACTAAACCTAACTGTTCCATGTGGAAAGGTATTTAATGTTTTATGGGCTGATGGAGCACAATGAAGTCCACATCTTGTCATAATACCAAACTCCTTATACAATCTATAGGATATTTCTCCATTATCATGATTAGTAAAGTCAAGGGATACAAGGCTAGTCCTGTCTTCAATTCCATTCTTACCAACTATTCTTATACTATTAATGTTTGAAACCTTGTTTAAAAACTCTTCTAAAAGATAAAGTTCCTTTTGTCTAATGGAACTGATACCTTCCTTAAGTAAATATTTGAGAGAGGCATTTAATCCAAATATACCAGGGATATTTAATGTGCCAGCTTCAAATTTATCGGGCATATATTGGGGTTGTAGCTCGTGTTCTGATAAACTACCTGTGCCTCCATCTATAAATGAATCTATTTCCTTGGCTAAAGTATCACTTATTGCAAATCCACCAATGCCTTGAGGTCCTAATAGTCCTTTATGCCCTGTAAAGGCAATAACATCTGCATTAAGCTTCTCATAGTCAACATTGAGGAATCCTGCCGTTTGGGCAGTATCTATAATAAAATAAATACCCTTTTCCTTGCATATTTTCCCCACACTTTCTAAGTCTAAAATTGTTCCACACACATTTGAAGCCTGAAGCATGATAACAGCCTTAGTATTTTTCTTTATATGCTTTAAAAGATCTGAGGGATTTAAATCTCCAACTTGGCTACATTTTACTCTAGAGTATTCTACTCCCATATTCTTCAGGGAATTTATAGGTCTCATTACGGCGTTATGCTCCATAGATGATACTATCACATGATCTCCTTTTTTACACAAACCTTTTATTAGAACATTTAAGCTTTCAGTAATGCTTTTAGTAAATACTACATTTTCTGCTTTATGAAAATTAAATAACTCACATAATAGCTCCCTTGTGTCATAGATTAGGTTCTCTGCTTGAAAGGATGAATTATATGCACCCCTATTTATATTACAACCTATATTAGTTAAGTAATTTCCTATACTTTCTACAACTCCAGGTGCTTTAGGAAAGGTTGTTGCTCCATTATCTAAGTATATTCCCTCCATATTCAAACCTCCTAAAATATTAAAATAACCTACTTTAAGGCATATTCAAAAAATAAATTAGTCATTTAACTGGTTATTTGAATTAAATTCTTCCTTATGGATCCCTTACATATGTTTAATATGCTCGCGCACCATGCCTTGAAAATAATCCAAATCCCTGAGAGAACTGACTAGTTTATTTTTTTTCATATGCCTAAATTATATAAGATTTTTACATTTAATACTATTTTCTATTAGATGTTTCTATACATATGCCAAAAACTATAGGGATATTTAATTTAACTTTTTGTATTAATAATAGTACCATTATATGGGAATTATTTTTTCTAAAAGAAGGAGGTTTTTTCAGTGAAAGAAAAGAAAGGCATAATTTTTACAGGTGCTATTGTGGGGATTATTGCAGTTTTGTTGGTTAAGTTTGGTAATCCCAAAAACATGGGATTTTGTATTGCATGCTTTTTAAGGGATATTTCAGGGGCTTTAGGCTTTCATAGGGCAGCCGTTGTTCAATATCTTAGACCTGAGGTAATGGGATTGGTTTTAGGAGCATTTTTAATGGCCTTTTCCAATAAGGAATTTAGTGCAAGGGGAGGTTCGTCTCCAATGATTCGTTTTACCCTTGGTGCTATTGTAATGATAGGTGCGTTAGTGTTCTTAGGTTGTCCTCTTAGAATGGTTTTAAGAATTGCAGGGGGAGACTTAAACGCAATTATTGGTTTAGTAGGTTTTATAGTTGGTATAGGTTTAGGAATTTTATTCTTGAATAAAGGATTTAATCTTAAAAGAAGTTATAGATTACCTAAAGCTGAAGGGCTTGTTTTTCCTGTAATAAATATTTTGTTAGTAGGGTTACTAATTGCTGCCCCAGCTTTTATATTTTTCAGTGAAAAGGGACCAGGAGCTATGCATGCACCTATATTCATGGCATTAGGTGCAGGATTAGTAGTTGGTATATTAGCTCAAAGAACAAGATTATGTATGGTTGGCGGAATTAGGGATATGATTCTATTTAAAGATTCATATTTAATTTCAGGTTTTCTAGCTGTAATAGTATTTGCACTTATAGGTAATGTTTCTATGGGTTATTTTAAAATTGGTTTTGACGCACAACCTGTGGCTCATTCAGATGGACTTTGGAATTTCCTAGGTATGGTATTAACAGGATTAGGTTCTATTTTACTAGGAGGCTGTCCTTTAAGACAGTTAATTCTTGCAGGCGAAGGAAATACAGATTCTGTTATAACGGTTATGGGTATGATTGTAGGTGCTGCCATTGCTCACAATTTTAGTCTGGCCTCATCTCCAAAGGGACCTTCACCAAATGGTCAAATAGCTACAATAGTTTGTTTTATAATTGTGGCATTAATAGGTTATTTCAATTCAGAAATGCTTGTAAAAAAAGAGAAGGGAGATGTTACTAATGTCTAAAGTAGATGTAAGAGGAATGTCTTGTCCACAACCAGTTCTTATAACTAAAAATGCTATTAAGTCAAATCCAGCAAGTATTAAAATCCTTGTAGATGATAACACGGCTAAAAATAATGTTTCAAGGTTTTTAGAAAATTCGGGATACAAATTAAGTATTAGGGAAATGGATGAGGATTATCTAATTTCTGCAGAGAAATAGGATGTGAACTATATGAAAGAATATGTTGTATTGTTTTTTACACATTCAGGAGCAATTAAATTTGAAAGATTTTCAAGGAAAAATAATATTAACTGTGAATTAATGCCTGTACCAAGGAAATTAAGTTCAAACTGTGGTGTATGTGCTAAGTTTAATTTCCATGGTAATATAACTAGCATAATAAACGAAGATATTGAGAATATATATGAAATAATTAATGGTAAATATGATTTAGTTTATGAAGAAAATTAATAATTTAAAACAGAGATTTTAATTTAATCTCCTTTCTGGTAAGAATTCAAAACAAGAAGAAGCCAGGAAGGAGATTTTTTATTGACTTTAATGAAGAAGTTTATACATACATTTTTCAGGGTAATTGGTATGTTAAAATAGAAATATATTTTTAGAAAGAAAAGGTAGATAATAATATGAAAAAAATATGGACATTAAAAAAACATTTTATCCTTAGTTTACTAATAGGACTACTGATTATAGGATTTAATAGATTATTCCTTATAAATGAAGCTGCTAGTATTGGAATAATTGGAGGCGCTGATGGACCTACTGTAGTATTTGTGGCAAATTCAAGGGAAGAAGTAACTAGTATGATGAAACTAATAATTCTTTTAACGGAAAAGGGGATTTTTAATGGAATTTTAGCCTTTATTATTTCACTAGGACTATATAAACCTGTAAAAATAGTCACGGAAAAAATATTAGGTATATGAAAAAAATAAAAAAATATGTTTTAAATGGGTTTTAGGTGGTATATATACTATGGGCACGAAATCAAGGTGATAAAAAAGAACTCTTTAACACCATAGATAATAAAAAAATCGTATAGATTAAAAGTGAATTAATAGGAGGAAATTAAAAATGGAAAAATTTATTTGTAAAGTATGTGGATATGTACATGAAGGATCAGAAGCACCAGAGGTCTGTCCTCAGTGTAAGGCGCCAAAGGCACAATTTATAGTACAATCTGAGACGGATTTAAGCTGGGCAGATGAACATTTTGTAGGAGTGGCTAAGGATGTGGACCCTGAAATTATAGAAGGATTAAGACAAAACTTCATGGGAGAATGTACAGAAGTAGGAATGTACTTAGCAATGAGCCGTCAAGCGGATAGAGAAGGATATCCAGAGGTGGCAGAAGCCTATAAGAGAATAGCATGGGAAGAAGCAGAGCACGCTGCTAAATTTGCAGAGTTATTAGGAGAGGTAGTAACAGACTCTACTAAGAAAAACTTACAAATGAGGGTAGATGCAGAGCACGGAGCCTGTATGGGTAAAAAGGAATTAGCAACTAAGGCTAAGAAATTAAACTTAGATGCAATCCATGATACAGTACATGAAATGTGTAAAGATGAAGCGAGACATGGTTCAGCTTTCAATGGACTATTAAAGAGATATTTTGGGAAATAAGAATAATACATGAAGCAGACACTAAATTGTGTCTGCTTTTTTTAGTACAATTTAATATAATTGTCATAATCCTGTAATTGTCAGGAAAGTCCATGTTGTGTATAATTGTAATTGTTTGTAAAAACAGGAAATGGAGGTATACACAATGAAAGGTTTTATTTTATATTTTATAATTAGGATGTTCACAGGAAGTCCAATAATGGCTTTAATAAGTGTAGTTATCATATATGGACTAGCTGACAAATTTTATTTTGGTTTTTTACCTGATTTTACAAAGTCCTTTAGAAGAAATAGTAGAATAAAGAAAAACTTAAAGGCTTTAGAATTAAATCCTCAAAATGCTCAAGCAGCCCTATCTTTAGGATTATCCTATGTGGAAAAGAAAAAGTATGAAGAGGCAATAAAATATTTAAAGCATCATAAATTGCAAGATAATGAAACGCCTAATTATCTTTATAATCTAGGCATAAGCTTAATGGAAATAGGAGAAAGTACTGAAGGAAAAGAGTATATTATAAGGGCACTAGATTTAAATCCAAGTGTAGGATATGGTCTATCTTATATATATTTATTAGATAGCGAAATGAAAAGTAAATCATCAGATTTAGATAAAATGAATGATTTAGAAGAAAAAATAGAGAGATTTTCCAATACACAAAATCTATATAAAATGGGAATGATCTATAAGAAGTTAGGTAATAAGCATAAGGCAAAGAGATTATTTTCAAAGGCCATAAAGGAGTACTCCTATTGTCCAAAGGGAATAAGAAGAATCCATAGAAAATGGGCAATTTTATCTAGGATAAGAAAAATTACATAAGAAGGATTTTCTAGGCCCAAAATAATTTAGCACCTGAATATATATATTCAGGTGCTTTCATATATAATTTATTTCCAATAATAATATTTTTTCCATTGATTTTTATTTTCCCATGTCTAATCTACTTAAAATCAAAAAAAAGAACAAAATTCTACAATTTTCGCAAAAAAACTATGTTTTAATTATATTGGACATATTTGGAAAAGGAGGAATTAATATTGAAGAGAAATACAAAAAAGATATCTTCATGGATGGTTGCATTTACACTTTTGCTAAATATAGTATTTATACCTATAAATAAATCCTATGCATCAAGTGATAACAGTGTAAATAGAATACCAAAAGTAAAAATAGGGCATAAATTCACTGATCCTAATACAGCAACTATTCTAAAAATTGAAGATGATGAAGGTGATTTTGCAAATGAGGAAGAAATTATATTAAAATTGGAAAATGCAAAATGGCTTAATAATGATGATTTTGAAAATAGCACTTTTGAGGAAACTATGAAGAGTTATATGAAAAACAATTCTTTGTGTAATACACATACTGGTTTTTCTATTGAAAGAGACTCGGATTCCACAGTATATGCAACCGTGTATAATGCAGTGTATTCAGATGATTTACTAATGAAAATTCCAATGCTGGTAGAATCATTAGATGAAGGAGAAATGGGTATAAAAATCGAAAGTAAATCGGGTGTAGTAACAGAAGAAAGACTTCCAATAGGAGTAGCAGCAACTAAAGGGAATATTATAACAAATGACGATATGCAAGTTTTTATTGGTGAAGTTACTTTAGATGAGATTGAGATTAGAGAAATTTTACCAGGATCACTCCCTACTACATCAAATGGAAAAATAAGTATGAAGCTTCCGCAGGGGTTTGAATGGATAAAACGTGGGATTCTAGAAATTAGTGAAGAGCTAGAAGGTGCTACAGAGATTATTAATATAGATGGAGATACACTTGAAATAACTATAGATTATAGTAAAGCAAAATCTAGAGACTTGGCTGGTGACATTATTCTAAGAGAAGCAGCTATAAAGGCAACTCCTAAAGCAAGTCCGGGAGAGGTAATCATCACAGTCAGTGGTGATAATTTAATAGAAACAAAATTATTTGCTGCTTTTTATAATGAAGTTATAAATTTTCCTGATAAAAATTTAGAATCTGCAATTAGAAATATTATAGATAAACTAGAAGGAGAAATTTATAGTTGGGATGTAAGAAATGTAAAGAGGTTATATGCTATAGAATCTAATATTTCAAATTTAAAAGGAATTGAATATCTTGTTAATTTAAAATACTTAAACTTATCTAATAACAAAATTACAGATATAACTCATTTATCAGCATTAAAAGAATTGGAATATTTGGGCTTAGAGGACAACAAAATAAAAAATATAGAGCCACTTAATAAACTTGATAATTTACGTAGTTTGTACTTAGGGAATAATCCAATTGAAGATTACAGCCCTGTGGCAGGATATTATGAAAAACTTGCGAATAAGGATTTTTCTTTAAAGAACAAAGAAGAAACGACTATTGTTACAATAGTGGATACTATTACATTCGCTGATCCTACAAAGATTGAAGAAATCGAAATTACAGAGAAATCTAAAGGAGCTATAAATGTATCCAATTTAGAGTACATTGAATTAGAATTAACAAAAGACTTTGGATTTTATATAAAAGATGGAGTATATGGAAATATTACTGGAGATTTTGTTAAAAATATAGATGGGAAATCAAATGGCACAATTAAAGCAGCTCATATTGTACCAACTTCAAAACCAAATGTAATAAAAATTAGAGTTTCTCATGATCCTACTAAGGTAGATGAGGCCCTTATCGTTGAAAACAACATATATGGAATTGGGAACTTAGAATTAAACAACTTCCATGTAAGTCCAACAAGTCATGCTAAAGAAGGAAAAGTAGAACTTAAGATTAACTCTAACATGGATGAAATCAAAGACATTACATTAGAAGTAGGAGAATATGCAGAGTATAAAGTAACAGTAAAAGCCGATGGAGATGTGGCTCAGGTCCATAATAATGGTGAAACTTATAAATTAACTAAGTTAGTTATTGAAGAAGGAGTAAACAGATCTTGGGAGGATAATAGAAGCGTAATTGTAGAATTGCCTGAATGGGTAAAAATCATTAGATATGATTTTGATGGAGACCCTGTAGACAAAGGTAGTGTCTCTGTAGATGAAAATGAAATTGAATTTTCGGTAAATAAAGATGAAGGACTTAAGAAAGTAGAGTTAACTCTATATGTATCTGTTCAAACTGTAAAAGAAGGTCTTATCGAAGCAGTAGTTTCTGGTAGAGCATTGGACGCAGAAAAATTTAAAGCAGTAATAGGAAAAGTTTTAAACACAGATAAAGAACCAGAAACAGCTATTGTTACAATAGAGGATACTATTACGTTCTCTGAGCCTACAAAGATTGAAGAAATCGAAATTACAGAGAAATCTGAAGGATCTATAAATGTATCAAATTTAGAGTACATTGAATTAGAATTAACAAAAGACTTTAAATTTTATACAAAAGATGGAGTATACGGAAATATTACTGGAAATTTTGTGAAAAATATAGATGGGAAATCAAATGGCACAATTAAAGAAGCTCATATTGTACCAACTTCAAAACCAAATGTAATAAAAATTAGAGTTTCTCATGATCCTCCTAAGGTAGATGAGGCCCTTATAGTTGAAAACAATATATCGGGAATTGGAAACTTTGAATTAAACAATTTCTATGTGAATGCAACACGTTATGCTAAAGAAGGAAAAGTAGAACTTAAGATTAACTCTAACATGGATGAAATCAAAGATATTACATTAGAAGTAGGAGAATATGCAGATTATAAAGTAACAGTAAAAGCCGATGGAGATGTGGCTCAGGTCTATAATAATGGAGAAACTTATAAATTAGCTAAATTAGTTATTGAAGAAGGCGTAGACAGATCTTGGGATAATGTTAAAGAAGTAATTGTAAAATTGCCTGAATGGGTAAAAATCATTAGATATGATTTTACTGGAGACCCTGTAGACGAAGGTAGTGTTTCTATAGATGAAAATGAAATTGAATTCTCGGTAAATAAAGATGAAGGACTTAAGAAAGTAGAGTTAACTCTATACGTATCTGTTCAAACTGTAAAAGAAGGCCTCATCGAAGCAGTAGTTTCTGGTAGAGCATTGGGCAGAGAAGAATTTAAAGCAGTAATAGGAAAAGTTTTAAACACAGTTGAAAGCAAGCCTTCCAATACCGCAAGTTCCAGCGGTGGTGGAGGTGGCGGAGGCGGTGGTCCACAACCCCCTAAAGTTGACGACAAAGCTCATGATAAAGCTATTGAAAAAGCATTAAACGAAGAAAAAGAAATAAAATTATCACTTAAAGATACAAAAGAACCTAAGGCAAAAATATCTTTATCTGTTTTAAAGAAAGTAATAGATGCACATAAACCTTTAAAAATAGAGAATAAGGGTATTACTATAGGATTCTCCAAATCATTTCTACCTATTGAAAAATTAAAAGAATCAGGAAAAGATGCATCTCTACAGATTGCAGCAATAGCAGTAGAGAAAACTAAAAAATATAAGATTTTATCTAAAGTTTTAAAAAATACTGATTTTTCCCAAGTAGGTTCAGAGGTGTTTGAATTATCTTGTGATATAGTAAGTGAAAAAGGTACGACTAAAGTATCTAGTTTTAATGAACCTGTTGCAATAACTATTGATCTATCGAATGAAAAACTTTCAAAAGAAGAAATAGATAATTTAACAGGCATTAGGTATGAAAAGGATGAAAAAGGAGATGTAACGCCTATAAAACTTGGTGGGACTTATGATTCCAATACAAAAACTTTTACGTTCTATACAGATCAATTAAGTTTACATGGTGCATTAGAAGTAGAAGATTTAAGAAAAATCAATCTAACCATTGACGACACATATGTAAATGTAAATAATAAACCTAATGTATTAGATTTACCTCCAACTATTATGAATAACAGAACAATGGTACCATTAAGGTTTGTAGCAGAAGCATTAGGTACAAATGTAGAATGGATAGATGAAACTAAGACAGTAAAATTAGAACTTGACAATAAGGAATTAAGTTTAGTAATTGGAGAAAAACAGCCAGGAATGGATGTACCTGCTGTAATCAAAAATGGTAGAACATTAGTGCCAATTAGATATGTATCTGAAAATTTAGGTGCAAATGTTTTATGGTTCCAATCTAGTCAAAGAATAGAAATTGTAAAATAAAAATGTACAAAGTTCCTAATATTTTTATGCACAACATTGACAAGACAAAAGCACCTGAATATATATATTCAGGTGCTTTTGTATACACTTTATTTCCAATAATAATATTTTTTCCATTCATTTTTATTTTTCCAGTCCTTTTTAGTTTCCATATTCCATGGACAATAGGATATAAAATCATTTATATCCCAGGATTCAAAAAGTTTCTTGTAACTAGAACCCTTGGGAATAATTTTTTCATATCTTCTAACTGCTTTTGACCAGAGTCTTTTACTATTGGACTTTTTTTATGAGATCTACTCATATATTCCCCTTACCCACACCTCAACTAAATTAACAAACTAGTACACGGTAGTTACATTTACAATCTATTTGTACACTTGTGACAATGCTGAGCATAAATTGTACTAGGTGGAATCGAACCACAAACATGCTCCATGTTTACCATCAATTGTCCAAACTTGCCCTGTTGGCGGGTTTATACTCACTTTTGTTAATTAAAGTCTACCAACTTAATTTTTTATCTCAGCTCAGTGGTCCAATTTTGACCTTGTATTTTTGTGTCTATTTCCCTAAAGGTTTTAGACAATCTATCTATTTCCTTTTGGATTTTTCCAATATCTATTGTACTAAAATATTTTACCTCAGAACGGCTATATCGATCTTGTTTTACAACGGCTGAATGGATTAAGTGGCTTAATATCTGTCTTTTGTCCCATATCCTATCCCGCTGTGCTAAAATATCAGCTAATGATCTTTCGTCATCAAATTTTGTTAAACTATTTGTTCTATTTATTCTTTGAATAAGTATAGTTAATTCATTCATAATTGTGTCTAATTCCTTTAAAAGCTCATGTGGATTTTCAGGAGGGTTTTCTCCTTCTTGTACTTTGGCACTATTTTGTAATCTATTTTTCAATTGCTCAATTCTCTTTTGGTAGTCTGCTCTTAAAATCAATGCCTCTGCTAATTTCATACTTGTCATCTCCTTTTTTTTCCAACCACCTATATGATAACATAATATTGAATCTTTGGTTTTACAGCATTGTTACAATTTGGTAACTGTTTCATGTCCTTTTAGGCATATGAAAAAAATAAACTAGTAAATTTCCTGAAGAATTTGGATTATTTTCAAGGCATGGTAAGCGAGCATATTAAACATATGTAAGCGAGTCCATAACGAAGAAAATAATTTAAATAACTAGTGAAATGACCAATTTATTTCTTGAATATGCCTTACTTTATATGTAATTTTAATGTGGTCATATCTAGGGCTAGATTAGAGAATTTGGTAAAAAATAAAAAAATATGTTTTAAATATGTTTTAGGTGGTATATATACTATGGGCAAGAAATTAAGGTGATAAAAAAGAAATCTTTAACACCATAGATAATAAAAAAATCGTATAGATTAAAAGTGAATTAATAGGAGGAAATTAAAAATGGAAAAATTTATTTGTAAAGTATGTGGATATGCACATGAAGGATCAGAAGCACCAGAGGTCTGTCCTCAGTGTAAGGCGCCAAAGGCACAATTTATAGCACAATCTGAGACGGATTTAAGCTGGGCAGATGAACATTTTGTAGGAGTGGCTAAGGATGTAGATCCTGAAATTATAGAAGGATTAAGACAAAACTTCATGGGAGAATGTACAGAAGTAGGAATGTACTTAGCAATGAGCCGTCAAGCAGATAGAGAGGGATACCCAGAGGTGGCAGAAGCCTATAAGAGAATAGCATGGGAAGAAGCAGAGCATGCTGCTAAATTTGCAGAGTTATTAGGAGAGGTAGTAACAGACTCGACTAAGAAAAACCTACAAATGAGAGTAGATGCAGAGCATGGAGCCTGTATGGGTAAAAAGGAATTAGCAACTAAGGCTAAGAAATTAAACTTAGATGCAATCCATGATACAGTACATGAAATGTGTAAAGATGAAGCTAGACACGGTTCAGCTTTCAACGGTTTATTAAAGAGATATTTCGGAAAATAAATAAATTAAAGGCAGATACCAATTTGGTATCTGCCTTTTTAGCTTTTAGAATCTCTTACCATTAGTTTCAAATATTTAATTAATAGGTTAAAGGAACCTTGTGATAATCTTATGACCCTTCCAATACCAAATTTTTTTATCATATAAAAAACATTGTTAGTAAATAAGTTTATACAAAGGAAGATTTGGGAAAGGAGTCAAGGGCTATGGCTTGTTTTATTTTATTTAAAAGAACTCTCATGGAGCACCTCCTAAAAAATATTAGGTGTTATTTTTTTCTTTATTTGGTATCTGTAAAAGACATTTACCATGAAATAAAATAGGTATTTATCCATCCTCTTAAAAAAGTCACTTCTAAATATGGTTCTGTTAAATATTGACTTGTAGGAAAATACTTTATTATACAATTGCCAGTAAGCATCAGTTAACTCTTCAGGGCTCATATGTTTAGGGATATGGACAGCTTGAGAGCCATCATAGGAATAAATATCATCTATATAAATTCGATTTTCATTTTTCATTTCATCATAATATTTAGTTCCAGGTATGGGAGTTAATATATAAAATCTAGGTACTACTATTTTATTATCTTCAATAAATTTTGCCGTATCATATATAGATTCTAATGTATCTCCATCGGCTCCCACAACCATTTCTGTAGATACGTCTATACCTGCATTTTGAATATTTTTAATTAGGCTAGAATAGTCCCAGGGCTTAGCCCAGGATTTATCCATAAACTTTAAACTTTCGTAGTTTATACTTTCAAGGCCAAAGCTTAAGGCTATACATCCACTATCATAAAGTAGTTTTAGAAGGTCCTTGTCTTCTCCCACCTTTATGGAACATTGGGAGAGCCATTTCATATCTAGTTTTTTTATTTCTTTACAAAGTTCTTCTAAATATGATCTATCAGATATGATGTTGTCATCTAGTAATAGGAATTTTTTAAAGCCTAAATCCTTTATTTGTCTTATATCCCTAATAACTTCACCTAAGGGTCTTTTTAAATAGGAATTTTTATAAAGACAATATACAGAACAAAAACTACAAGAATTGGGGCAACCTCGTCCAGCTTGAACAGGTAAAAAATCTCCTATATTTTTATTTATTATTAAATCAAATCGAGGAGGTGGAGTAGATAGATTAGTTAAATTTTTTTGATAGAACTTTTTAAGTTGTCCTTTTTCAAAATCCCTTAGTGCTTGGCTCCAAACTAATTCTCCATCTCCAATGATTACACTATCACAGTATTTGATGGCTTCTTTATTCATTAAGCTTGCCATATATCCACCAAGGATTACGGTCTTACCCCTTTTCCTAAATTCCTTTGCAATATCTATGGACCTTATTATGGCATGTCCCATACTTCCTATGGCTATTAAAGACGCATCCGTATGAAAGGGAATATCTTCTATGGTCTCAAGGCAAATTTCCACATGCCAATCATAAGGAGTTAGGCTGGCTAGAAGGGGCATGGCTAAGCCCACAAAATATAATCTAGACTTTTTAATGGGCTTCCTATTAGAATCATAAGGAGTTGATTGTATTAAAAGGATTTTTTTCTTCATATTTAAACACCCCTTATAACTTTCTTTATATATTGGATCATTACTAGGGAACTTCCAATAAACATTTTAAAATTCTCTTTTAAACCATATTTTTTTAATAGTCTAATAGTATTTTTAGGCCTCATGGTAACCCTATAATAGGTCTTTATTGTTTCCATATAAAATTTCCTTATGGAAAGATGCTTAGGTCTTAATACTAAATGGGCTAGATCCCATTTTTCAAATTCATTTTCATCTATAATAAAGTCCTTTTTGTAGTCATTATAAATGGCTGTACCCTTTAAGGGGGTTAAAGGCTGTAAATTTATGAATGTAATATTAAGTCCTATGAGCCAATTGGCTAAATCCCTAAAGTCGGATTTCGTATAATCTAGGGGCAAAATCAAGGTGGCGTAAGTTTCCACATCATATTTTTGTAGTATTTTTATTGCCTTTTCATTTATATGAATATTAGTTTTCTTATTGTATTTTTCTAGATCCTTTTCCCTAAAGGATTCAATTCCCACAATGACAGCCCTAAGACCTAGAGATGAAAATCTTTTTATTAAATCTTCATTTGAACTTATGAAGTCTGCCCTACCATAGACTAGATAATTCTTTTTTATATTTTCCGACTCTAATCTATTACAAAATTCTTCTATACGTTTTTTATCTGCTAAAAAATCATCATCAACTATATATATTTCATCCTCTGGTATGCCTTTTAATTCCTCTATGACAGAAGAAAGGGGCCTCTTAAAATAGGCACCATCTGTTATTTCTTTGCAAAAACAAAAGCTACAATTGAAGGGACAACCAAAGGAGGTCTTTACTAGGGAACAGGGATTGTGAAACATATAATAATAATGTTTTCTATATTTAGAAACACTTTTTCTGTTTGGAAAGTTGTAGTTAAATTCCGTTTTTTTAACTACGCCTTTGTTAGGACCATAGATTCCATCTATGTGATTAAAACTATTATTATTAACTATGCTTTCAACTATTTCATTGAATGTATCTATTCCATTAGCCCTAATAATAAAATCTATATTATCATCTAAAAAATCCTCTGGTACCACCTCTGCGTGGACTCCACCTACGGCTATATGGATGTCTTTTCTTATTGATTTTATTTCCTTAGCGTGATCTTTTATTATATTCACATGACTAATATAGCCTGTGAAGGCCACTAGGGTAGGATTATACTTTTTTATAAAATAATCTATACTTTTTTTCTCTACTATCATATCTATAATATGAACCTTTACCTTGTCTATTAAATGGGATGGAATATTGGAATATAAATACTCTAACTCTAAGGGTTCACATATCATAACATGTTGTAGTCCTATAGTTTCCTTATGAGGTTTTGGCCTTATGAGTAATATGTTCATAGTGAACCTCCCTAAATTTTTCTTAATACAAATAGCACTATGGATGGCATGAAAGGTTTTTCTCTTATGATTTCTAGTTTTTCTAGTTTAAATAAATCCTTTGATAAATCCCTTATATTATTAATGCTCAAATATTGGGCCCTACCCGTAGTGAATTTTACGAAAAAAAGAGCTATTTTATCGTATAAACTATTTTCACTGGCTTGAGCTAATAATAAAGTTCCATCGTCCTTTAGTACCCTATGAAATTTCTTTAATATTTCCCTTTTATCCCTATAATAGGGAAAGGAATGGCTGCACAATATATAATCCATATTAGAATAATATTCATCCACATGGCATACATCCATATGTTCATAATTAATGGTAGAATCTATCTTTTTTCCTCTTTTTATCATGGAAGAAGAATAGTCTATCCCGTATAGGTTTAAGGTATTAGAATTAAATTTATTTTTCATATCCCTTAAAAGCTCTCCTATACCACATCCAGCATCTAATATATTAAAATTTTCGTCTATTTTTATATTATTAACTATTCTATTCCTAGTGGGAGTCAATGAATATTTTTGAACCCACAACTTATCATAGTAATTGGCCCAAAAATCCCACATGAATTTTAAACTCATATTAATTACCTCTCAATCGATTAAATAAAAACTTTATATATTTACTACTATAAAAGAGTTGAAGTACATAGGTTTTATAAAACTCCCATAAAAACCTAAACTTACATAAATGGGTAGGTTTTATTAATAAATTTAAAAAATCAAATTTCTTAAAGGACACCTTATCCATTAAATCCTTGTACTCTTTATAAATTTCAGTACCCTTCATGGGAGTGAAGATTGATAGGGTATAGGTCTTTAGATTATATTTCCTAATGAAATTTCGTAAAGTTTTAAAATCCTTTATAGTATAATTGTGATTAACTATGAAAAGGGCCGTAAGGTTTATATTATAATTATTTAATATTTCTATAGTACGTATATTTTCATTAATAGTTAGACTTTTATTGTAAGAATCTAGTTCACTAGTACTTACAGCTTCCATTCCCACTATAAAATCTACAAATCCTAGAGAGGATAATCTTTTGATTGTATTAGGATTAGAACTTATGAAATCTGCCCTAGAGTAGGCTATAAACTTCTTGTTAATATTAGATTTTTCCAATCTATCACAAAAGTCCATGACCTTATTTTTATCTACTAAAAAGGTATCATCAACTATCCAGACATAATCACTATGGATACTTTTTATCTCATCTATTATACTATCATTACTACGGGTTACGTAATGGCCCCCATTTAATAATTTACAATAACAAAAATTACAACTAAAGGGGCAGGAATGGGAGGCCTTTAAAAGGGCCATGTTTTCATAATTCAAATATTTTGTTCTATTTTTATATCTATAAAAAAATTCCCTATTAGGCATATAGTCTTCCCAAGACCCTATCTTAAGGGATTTATTTATTATCCACTCATTATTCTTTTTAAAGATTACACCATCCATATTATTAAGCCTTTTATTTTCCCCTATATTTAAAATTAGGCTTTTGAAGGATAATAGACTAGATGAATTAACTATATAATCTATAGGATCACATAAAAAATCTTCATAGTTTATTTGGGCATAAACCCCTCCAACTATTATCTTTATATGGGGAAAGTTTCTTTTTATCCATTTTGCCCTATTAATGATAATTTCAGTAGCCGTAACATATCCTGTTAGATATACTATATGGGGATTAAATTCTTTTATATAATCCTTGTATGACTTTTTAATAAATAGGGAGTCATGGATTAAACTAGGAATGTTTATATCATCTAATACACCTTGTAAATATTCTAATTCTAGGGGTTCTGTTACCACTGGTTCAAAATAAGAAAAAATAGTTTTTTTATGACACTTTAAAAGAATCACTTTCATAGGCTACTCCTTAAATACTTTATGACTTATACTATAGGGTTTGTATGAAAAATAGGGCATAATCTTATATAAAACTTTATTTATAAGTTTATTATGGTGATGAAAATACATGTATTTTTCCTTATAAACACATCCTACCTTAAGCTTAGACTCTTCAGCCGTTTGTCCAAAATCTATACTTTTAAAATTATTTTCTATTCCATGCTTAATCATAAATAAGAGCATATTCAAATAGATATCATATTCTAAATTCATTTTCTTATTAAACCCACCAAATAAAAATATTAATTCATCTTTGTTAGAAACTAATTGAACGAATGCTACTTTTTTTTCCATTAATTTAAATACAAAAATCTTTGAAGGATAGGTTTTAAAAAAATCCATAGAGAGTTTTTCTAATTTTTCCTTAGAATCCATATAAACTTGTAAATAGAGATTATATAGTTCTTGGTTAAAGGCATAGTTTTCAATTTCTTCTATCTGAATGGGAGTACCCTTACATAGGGCCTTTTTTAATCTATATCTATAGGAACTTCTCATGGAATTTAAATAATCATTAAAGGATTTAAAATTAATATCTAATACACAGGAGGGAAGGGTATGTCCCCTTGGTAGATCTAAATTATCATTACTATTTAAAATCAACTTAAATCCCTTTGTGCTTTTAATATATTTCTCCATATTACTAAAACTATAGCCCTTTTTACTAATGGAAAAGGGCATACCTATTATATTTAAAGGAAACTTTAAATTAAATGGCCCTTTAAATGTGAAAACATTAATATTTAATTTATAATCTATAATAAAGGTATTAGTATTAAAATCCACATGATACCTTTGAAAACAGGGATTGTTTTTTTCTAAATTTTTAAGACTTTCAAAGGAACTGATAGAATCTATCTTAAATTTTTCATCCCATACATGTTCTAATTCGTCTATTGTGTCATATGTTTTCATATTAAACCTCTAACAAGTAGGCCTTATATTTTTTATATTCCTCATGAGCCCACTTAATACCAAAGTTTCTAGAGTCCATGTTATCCTTTAAAATCCAACCAGATTCACATACCTCATATCTGTCCTTAGTTAAATCATTACAATAATCAAATAAAGCTAAAATTGCTCCAGTCTTTTGAAATTCAGGCAATATGCCCATTTCTACTATTTTAAATTTCTTTATTTTATTTGAAAATAATTTGTTTTTAAGGACCGTCTTAATGCCTAGATTTTCATTAACATTCATAAGTTCGTGATAATCTGGATACCAAAGCATAAAGCCTACAGGCTTTTTATCATATTCTACAAATAATAGATTTTCTTCCTTTAAAAGATGTTTAAAATCATTAAAAAGTTCCATATCCTCTTCTATTCTACGCTCGTAATAAAAAAGGTGATTCACAAAGGCTTTGTTGTTTATATGGGTATATATATTAGCTTCCCTTTCTAAATCCTTAAAGGATGCCTTCCTAACATTAAAGCGATTTCTAATTCTGCTAAGGATTTTATCATTTAATGGTAAGGTAAAATCCTTCATGTTAGTAGAATAACTAACAAGGTCAATGGTGTTAAATCCAAAGTTTGAAAATAGGTCATTATAATGGGGGGGATTATAGGCCATACCAAAACTTTGATTTTTATCATAGTCACTGGCTAAAAAGCCTAGACCATAATTAACATGTAGATTAAGGCCAGCAGAAATCTTATGGATACCTTTTTCTTGTGCCCGTTTTAAAACATGGTCCATAAAAAAGTTAAAGGAATCCACATTATTATCTACATTTTCAAAATAAGTGATTTGAAGAATGTTATCCATCCTATCTACCACTCCTAAAGTGGCACATAAAACAGGTTTATTTTCTCTGTAAATCATAATAGGTTGGATCCAAGAAGATTTACATATTTCACTTTTTTCCTTTAAAATACTATCCATTACACTCAACATGGAATTCCTATATAGGATATTATCCTTGTAAATGCTTTTTACAAAACTTATATATTCATTTACATTATTTTTCTTTAGAATTTTTAATTCCATAATATCTATTCACCTACAATTTATACGAATTTATTTAATTATATCATATACAAGAAATTTCAATATTTTACAAAAAAATTAGATACATATGGGTATATATACAGGAAAAAGCACTATAAATTACAAATAGTTAAGGTGTTTACATATTATGGTGTTACTTGAAAAAACCGATAATAATTATTTTTCCCAAATGCCACAAAAATGTTTAAATCCCCAATATAATAGATAGTAGCAGAAGAAAAGATCATTTATATGGCCTTAAGTGGAGGTGGAATTTTAAATGGCTGAAGAAAGGGTTTATCTTAAGTTAAAATCTTCTAATGATTATTCTCCCTATCATTATGACATTATATTCCAGATAATGCATGGTAAGAAAACCATTGGTTTTATAAAGGGAGTAGTTTTTAATTGTTTAAAGATGAAACAAGAAAAAAACAAGATATCAATAGAAGACATATTTAGTAGTGCAGGGTATACGGAAAAGGATTTATGGAGGGCCCTGGTAAAAAATGATAAGGAATATGAAAAGAACAAATATACTAGTAAGCAATATGAGGACACTTTTAAACTTTCATTCTTCAATTCTAATCATTTTTTCATAAAGGAATTTTATATGGATAAGTATTATAGGGACAGAGGGTGTTTTTCATTTGCCTTAGAATTATTACCCTATTATCTATGTAAGGATAAGAAAAACTTCATAGAAATAATGATAGTTCATAATCCCGATCATGAGAGTTGGAGAAAAAAGGTTGAAAAATACTTTTCTAATTGTAAAAACTTTGATCCTATGGGAGAAACGGAATTTTTATTTCATAATATTTTATATGATATTAGTGAAGAAGTAGTGACAACTACATAAAAGTGAACTTATTTTTTTATTAATAATATGCTCTTACATGTAAACCTAAAAATTATTAGTTACACTTTTATCTCATTTTGTACCCTAGGGAAATGGAAAAAGGAAAATGAGGAAAAATGTAGAATAATATCTAAAATAAGGAAATACAACAAAGGACCTTTAAGAAGTTTGTTGTATTTATCCTATTGAATATACTTTTAGATCATGGGGGCATATTATATGAGAAAAAAAAGAAAAGATTTTTTGATTCACACCAAAATAACTATTATATTTACTATTTTAATTTTAATTATTGGAATTACGTCTAGTTATTCTATATATTATCATGTGAATTCCCTTGGAGAGAGATTATTAGGAGAAAAGGCACTTTCAATTGTACAATCTGTAGCCCTTACTATAGATTCTAAAGAATTTGAGAGTCTATCAAAAACTAATGATCTATCTAATCCTTATTATGAAGACACAAGAAAGAAGATGTTATCTATAAAGAAGATTACAGGGCTTACATATCTATATTCAATGGTTGAAGAAGATAGTAAAAATTATAAATATATTATTGATGGAAGTGGAGAAACGGGAATTGATAGAAGTGACCAAGGGGGAGAAGATGTATTCTATGAATTAGGGACCCTTGATAGTAAAGAGTATTATCCTAAAGAGATTGAAAATGTTTTAAAGACAGGGGAAAGTATTTATACAAAAATATATGATGCTGGTGGAGTATATGGTCGTGTAATATCTGCTTATACACCTATTAAGAGTTCAAATGGTAATGTTATAGGTATAGTTGGGTGTGATATTAATGTTGAAACATTCAAAAGTTATATTTCATGGTCTTTAATTAAGTTGGTTTTAATTATTGGTATGCTTATGTTATTAAGTTGTACAATAATAGTATTTTTATTGAAAAAAACATTTAAACCTTTAAGTAAAGTTGTTGAAAATATTAAGAAGATCTCAAAGGGCGACTTTACAGTAGAGCTTGATTCTAACTCTAATGATGAAATTGGACAACTATCTAAGGCAATGAATTCTATGATAAGTAATTTGAAAAATATGATTAATGAAGTTTATGGAGCAGCTGGTGAATTAAATAATCAAAGTAAAAGATTTGATAAAGTTGCCAAAGAAGTAACACTTTCTAGTGAACAAATTGCTATAACAATGGAAGAAATGGCTAAGGCATCTGAAGAACAAGCTATTTCTGCTGGCAAAGTTGATAATTCTGGTAAAAACTTGAATAATTTAATTGATAATTTGAATCAAAATGGAATTGAGCTTGAAAAATCTTCAAATGACATATTGAATATGGCAAGGGAAGGTAATGAGCAAATGAAAAATTCAGTTGAACAGATGAATGTTATTTATGATTTAGTTAAAAATTCAGTCCAAAAGGCAAAGGGGCTGAATGAAAAATCTAAAGAGATTTCAATGCTTGTTGAGGTTGTTAAGCAAATATCTGAGCAGACTAATCTTTTAGCACTTAATGCTGCTATTGAAGCTGCAAGGGCTGGAGAGGCTGGAAGAGGTTTTGCTGTAGTAGCAGAAGAAATTAAAAATCTAGCCGAACAGGTGGCATCATCCTTGGCTGAAATAATTAAAATTGTAAGTGGTATTCAGGGTGAAACTAATATTATGACCCAATCACTTGAAGAAGGGTATAAAGAAGTAGAAGATGGAACTAATAAAATTCAAGATACGGGAGTGAATTTTAAGAATATAACTGATAGCGTTGCTAAAACAGTGGATAAGGTTGAAAACATGTCGAGTAACTTAGAGAAATTGTCATCTAATAGTAACGAAATTAGTGGATCAATTGAACTAATAGCAGTTGCAGCAGAAGAAAATTCTGCTAGTATTGAACAGACTGCCGCTTCAGCACAGCAGCAAAACAGTTCTATGGAAGAAGTGAGAAATGATGCTACCTTATTAGTGGATTTATCTGAACAACTAAATAATATAGTTAAAAATTTTAAAATAAAATAAGGCATATTGAAAAAATAAATTAGTCATTTGCCTAAGAAAACCTAAAGCTCCTTAGTATTATTTCAAGGAGCTTTATTGTTTGGAAGTATTAGTTTTTAAGAGAACTTGAGAACTAGATAGTAGGGGTGTAGATATAGTAAGAAAAATATAGATATATTTAGAAATTTAAAATAAATATAAGCTAAAATTCTATAGAAGTGAAATATGAGTAAGATTGACTAATATTCATAGTCTATAGGCCTTTACTATAGAAAAAATCATGGTATTATTATAAGGTAAAATATGCCTTAATAGGTAAACAGGAGGAAAGATAAATGCTTCAAGATAATTATATACCAATGAATAAAAAGTATTGGCAAGGAAGGATAGATAGTGAGACTAACTATGATGCCTTTAGGTGGCACCAATGGGTTAAACCATTAGATTTAAGTAGAGATGATTTAAAACCTTTTGATGGAAAAGTAGGATTTGCATTCATAGGTTTTCCATCTGATGAAGGTGTTAAAAGAAATAAAGGAAGAACAGGTACTGCTAAGGGGCCAGATAGTATTAGAAAAGAGTTATCCCATTTACCATGTGCCTTTAGTGCTGAAGTTAAGTTATTTGATGTGGGAGATATAGTATGTAAAGATAGGACATTAGAAGAAAATCAAAAACATTTAAGTGAAGCTGTGGAAAAAGTACTTAGCCTAAATTTATTTCCAATCGTACTAGGTGGAGGTCATGCAGTGGCCTTTGGTCATTATAATGGCATACTTAGTCATTTAAGAAAAGGAAATGAAAAGCCTAATATAGGAATAATAAACTTTGATGCCCATTTTGACATTAGACCATATCCAAATGGTGGAACATCTGGAACTATGTTTAGACAAATAGCTGATATATGTAAAGAAGAAGACATGAATTATTCTTATATGTGTGTAGGAATTCAAAAACATAGTAATACGGTAGATTTATTTAAGACAGCAGAGGGATTAGGTGCCAAATACATATTAGCTAAGGATATTAGAAATGGAGATAGTTGGAATCTACTTGAAACTATAGATAAATTTATTAGAACTCAGGATCATATTTATATGACCATATGTGCAGATGTATTTTCTACAGCATATGCACCAGGGGTAAGTGCTACTCAACCCTTAGGATTAGAGCCAGAAAAAGTACTTAACTTTATGAAGTATATATTAAAATCTAAAAAGGTAGTAAGCTTTGATATAGCTGAGGTTTCACCTCGATTTGACCAGGATAATACAACGGCCAACTTAGCTGCTGTATTAATATTTTCAGTGGTAAATACTATTTCTAAGATGAATAACCTATCCATTTAATATGGCTAGGTTATTTTTTAAGTAACCATGGATATATAGATTTCTGGTGTATAAACTTTCTTTATGCGGGCCTATTTCAGGAAACGATTGAAAATCTTTTCCACCCAAGTCCTTGTCACAAGCGAAAGGGTGAATCTTCGTATATAGGTTCACGTGTCATGTTTGAGTAGCATAGGATGTTGTGACGTTCCAGGGTTCCAAAGATTTTCAATCGTTTCCCTTATAGGTAAGTTACTGTATAAAGAAAGCTTAGCGTTACGAAATCTATATGTAGGGAATAAACTATAACAAGTAATAATATAAGGATGTGCTTGTTATGAGTAGATTAGACCCAAATAAACTTCATGTGGACTTTTTTAAAGGGGTCACACCAGTATGGCCCATACTAGGTAGACACTATACCTTAACCCATAGTGATGAAACAGGAGAACTATTTTTGGCAGTAGGCAGGAGATATGCTTATGAAAGGATAGGTCCCATGAGGGATGAAGTATTAGGTCATTGGCTTTGTTGTGAAAATGGGTATGTACTAAAATTTTCTGTATACCTTGGAGGAGGAAATCCAGAACTTGTGAAGAAAAGATATGAAATCTTTGTGAGGGAACTACCCCTTGCATTAGAGGCCATAATATATGGAGATAGATTATTATTTGAAAGTATGCCCTGTCTATATGAAACACCTATATTCATACATTTTCAATCACCATATGAGGAATTTGACCATGTGGAGAGGTGGGGTGTAGCTGGAGATTGGAAAATATAATAATATAAATAATTTTGATGATAAGAAAAAATCTTATCATTTTTTTTTGAATATGCCTAAACTTTACTATTCTATTTTTAATGAATAATTAAACTGAGAGGGAATATGAAATCCTATATATAGGGACAATAAAAATAATGAGATTATATTTAGATAAGGGAGTGATGTTATGAATATATCTTACATAGCAATTATAGTTATGGGTATTGTAGCCATTGGAGCCATATATATGGCTACTAATAGAAAGTAAGGCATATGAAAAAAATCTATTAATAATGTTTAAAATGATATCAAGGTGACTGTTAGTTACACTGATATCATTTTTTAGTTCTCATGGTTACCATAAAAACTAAAATTGTTGGGAACACTGCATGATGGATAGTTATTCATAAAACAGAAATGATTGTGGGACAATTTATCCTACAATCATTAGATTAATAGACTTATATGATTTTTATTAATGGAAATATAATATATGTAAACCATATATTATGTTGTGTTGAGAATGGGGAAAATTATAAGGTCATGTGGTTATTGGAGAAAGTAACACAATTAGATAGCCTTCTGTATTAGGATAGTTATCACATGAAAGTGTTTGGCATATATTATAAAAATTAATAGCTACAGAGGAGTAAAAATAATCATTAGGCACGACCAATTGAAATAATGTATAATTGAAATATAGATATGTGGGAATTCTATAAAATTATTAATTTTTTTTATAGAAAAATAGTCTTTTAGAGGGAGAAATTATGAAATATATAAGAACTGATAATCCAAAAGAGGAAGATATTAGTGAAATCCGAAACAAGTTAATAGAATATAACCTTTCTAATATTGAGTTAAAAGAAGTTAAACCTATAGCAATTTTCGTTAATGATGAAAATGATAATAAAATAGGAGGAATTTCAGCAGAAACCCATGGTAATTGGTTAGAGATAACATTTTTATGGGTTGATGAAAAATTAAGAGGCCAAAAAATAGGTTCAAAGCTATTGAAGGATGTGGAAGAAGAAGCAATAAGAAGAGGTTGTAAATATTCATTTCTTGATACTTTTAGTTTTCAAGCTAAGGATTTTTATATAAAGTCAGACTACGAAGAAGTTTTCACATTAGTAGAATACCCGCTAACTAGTAAACGTCATTATTTTGTGAAGGAATTGACGGCAAATAAATAATCTAGTAGAGGGTTAAGATAATTAAATTAGTTAATAGGGGGGAGAACTGTGAAAGAGATAAAACTAAGAAATGGTAAAAATCTTATGATTGAAAATGGAGATAGGTGTCATGCTAAAGAAATGATGGAATACATAGATAAAATCAGTATAGAATCTGATTTCCTAACTTTTGGACAAGGAGAATTCAACATAACTCTAGAGGATGAAGAGAAATTCATTGAAACTACATCAAAGAAAAACAACGCCCTATTCATAATAGGCCAAATAGATGGTAAAATAGTAGGAAATTTGAACTTTTCAGGGGGAGAAAGACCTAGAATAGCCCATAGGGGAGAAATGGGAGTAAGTGTATTAAAGGAGTATTGGGGACAAGGAATAGGTACAGAACTCATAAAATACTTAATCCATTGGGCAAAGGAATCAGATATAATTAAAAAGATAAACTTAAGGGTTAGAACGGATAATGTATCTGGAATAAATTTGTATAAGAAACTTGGATTTGTTGAAGAAGGAATTATAAAAAGAGAGTTCTTAATAGATAATAAATTCTATGACTCCCTATGTATGGGACTGTTGATTGATTAATATGAGGTGAAATAAAATGACATAGACATGCCCTAGTTTAGATGGCTAGAGGACATTTTTCATGATCATAGATGATAGGTGTTTAATAAATTTTTAAAATGGAATATAATTATAATAAGAAAATAAATAAGAGGTAAGGCTATGAATAAATATGGAATATCTAAAAAGGATTTTTATAAGATTATAAATATATTCAAGGAATATTCAAGTATTATAGAAAAAGTTATTATATTTGGGTCAAGGGCAAGAGGTGACTATAGGGATAATTCAGATATTGATTTAACCATAAAGTTTAGGAAGAATAATGGGAAAATAAATTCAATAATAGAAAAGATAGAAGAAAAGATTATATATACTGTAGATATAATAGATTATGATCATATACACAATATGAAATTAAAGGAATACATAGATACAGAAGGTAAAGTAATATTTCTCATAGGTGAGGAGGGAGAACTATTGATGAATAAAAACAAGTTGATAGATAAATTTAATGATTTAAAACGAGCTCATAAAAAATTAGAAGAATGTATTAAAAGAGACTATAAAGAAGATGATATTGTTTTAGACGCTACGATACAAAGGTTTGAATTTACCTATGAATTATCATGGAAATTAATGAAAGGATATCTGGAGTATAATGGTAATGCTGATATAAACGGACCAAGAAAAGCAATTAAGGAATCCTTTAAAATGGGCATTTTGAAAGATGGAAATTCTTGGTTAGATATAATTCAAGATAGAAATAGAACTTCTCACACATATGATGAGGAAAGCGCAGTAGATATATTTGAGAATATAAAAGATAGGTATGTACATGTTATTAAAGATTATTTAAAAACTATGGAAAATGAACTGAAGGATATAATTTAGATGTATTTAAACAAAAATGCTCTAGCGTAAAAGCTAGAGCATTTTTGTTTAAATTTGTTTTAAAATAATACATATTAGATTATAATCAAAAATAAGGAATATTTTTAAGAAAAGGTGGGACTATGGATAAAAGAGTATTTAAGAAAATAATGGAGACATCCTATTTGACGGCAGAAAATGCTTGGAGATATAGGGCTATTGTGAGATTTTTCTATAAGCAATATGAAAAGATGAAATATTGGATGTATAAGGAAGAAGTATTTGAAGAACTAAATAAATATGAAGAATTTAAAGAGTATACCATAGATCAATGTAAATCGGATTTAGAGAGTCTAGCCAATTGGAAAAATCTAATTCCCATACAGGATACGTCAAAGGCTAGTACCATTGAAGAATTTAAAAATAAGCAATTTAGATATAAATTATCTGATTATAGTGTAGAAATAGAAAGAATGACCATAAAATTAGAGAACCTGAAAATCGAAACGGCTTCATTAGAACCAACCCTATTAGAGAGGATTAGGATAGAGTTAGAGAAAATAAATAAAATATATAAGGAAGATAAGGCTGTAGTAAGGACTTGGTGGGATGGATTAAATGAGGATTTTAAGAGACTTAATAATAATTATCAAGATTGTATAAGTGACCTATATGGCATAAAGGCTGAAGAAATGATGAAAACTCAAGAATTTTTACTATTTAAGGATAGGTTTATAGAGTACCTTAGAAATTTCATAAAGGGTCTTCAACATGAATCCCTAGCCATTGAAGCCATATTAAAAGAATTAGACAAGGAAAAGGAAGTAAAAGTATTTAATAAGGTCCTAGAGTATGAAAAGTCCATTCCCCGATTGGATATGGATTTTAACATAAAGGATTTAGAAGAAAATATCTGGGGTTCTTGGAATAATATTAAGAATTGGTTCCTAGGAAGTAATAATAGGGAAAGTGAAGCTGAAAAATTATTTGATATAACTAATGAAATTATAAGGAAGATAACTAGGTATGCCTATCAAATTGTGGAAATGAAAAACAGTAGGGCCAATAGGAAGGAAGAATATAGAAAACTCTGTGAATTATTTTTAGAATGTGAAGATATAAGGGAAGCACACAAATTATCAGCCCTTTCCTTTGGTATATTCAATATGAAACATTTAAGAAGGGATATGATAAGGGAAACGGAGAGTATTAATAGTGGTGTATATGAGGAGAAGGCCCATGAAGTAATAATAAAGCCTAGGGTTAGGACTTATAGGGAGAAAATGGATAAAACTCCCATGATAGATAATAGTGAAAAGAAAGAGAAGATGCTTTTAGATATAATTAAAAAAAGAGAAGAAGAGGAGTCTGTCATGAAAAAATATATAGAAGATAATTCCATATATTTTTCCAAATTGCCAATTATACAGGGACACGTTAGGGCAACCCTATTAAAATGGCTTAGTAAGGGTATAAATTCTCCTAATAAAAGGTCTAAGACAGAGGATGGACGAAGCTTTAGAGTCTATAGGGAAACTAAAGAAAAGGTATGTGTTCTAAATTGTGAAGATGGTAATTTTCAAATGCCAGCATATGTTATAGAGTTTGAGACGGGAGAATAAATATGAAGGGTTTAGATATACTTTTAGAAAATTATTGGATTAGAAGAAATGATGATAAAGAAAAATATTATGGAATAAAGAATTCATTAGATGGGATAAAAGATTTTCTATCAGAAAAATTGTCTTATCAATTAATTATAAATTCTCAAATAATAAAACTTGAAAAGATTCCAGGTAAGGCAGAGAGTTGGATGGGAATAAAGGAACTTGAACATATAATGGAATATGTTTTTTTATGCCAAGTATTAATGTTTCTAGAGGATAAGGACAAGGAAGAACAATTTTTACTATCAGAGCTTACAGATTATATAGAAGGAACCTTTATGGGAGATGAAAAGATTGATTGGACCCTGTATAAGCAAAGGAGATACCTAATAAAGGTTTTAAGATTTGTGGTACATATGGGAATAATAAAGGTAAATGATGGTGAGGATAAAAATTTTGCAAATTCTCAAGATAGTGAGGTTCTCTATGAAAATACGGGCATATCCCATTATTTCATGAGGAATTTCATAGGAAACATAATGGATTATACGTCTATAAAAGATTTGGAAGAAGATGAATTACTAGGAGCAGACAAGGATAAGGGAAGAATGAGAAGAAACAGGGTCTATAGGAGGCTTGTCATGTCTCCAGGAATATATAATGATGGAGCTTATGATCATGATTATAATTATATAAAAAACTATAGGGGTATGATCCAAAAGGATATGGAAAAATATTTAGAATGTGAAGTTCACATACATAAAAATGGAACCTTCCTAATAGCAGGGGAAGATAAATACTATAAGGATGTATTTCCTAGTAATAGGGCTATTAGTGATGTGGTGCTTTTATTTAATCATCACTTAATTTCCATGGTAAAGGAAGGCCAGTTAAAGAGAAATGAAAAGGATATCATATTTATGGATATGAATGAATTTTATAAAAATGTGGTGAAGGTGAAAGAAGTTTATGGTAAGGGATTTAGTAAAGAATATAGGGATATGAAGATTGAAAAATTAAGGGATGAAATATTGAAATATATGGAGAGTTTTCTCATGATCAATATTACTAATAATAATCTAATAATGATAATGCCAATAATAGGTAAAATAACTGGGAAATACCCAAAGGATTTCATGTTAAAGGAGTAGGAAAGATGATAGATAGATGGATGATGAATAAAGCAGGTCTTATAAACTTTTGGTACTATGATGAAGAAGAGTTTGATTTTTCTGATGGTAGGCTATTATTGAGAGGGTCTAATGGTTCAGGAAAATCTGTTACTATGCAAAGTTTTATCCCCTTACTACTAGATGGAAATAAAAGTCCAGATAGGTTAGATCCCTTTGGATCTAAGGCTAGGAGATTAGAAAATTATCTTTTAGGAGAGGACGAATCTTCAAAGACTGAAAATACGGCATATATTTATATGGAGTTTAAGAAGGAAAATACCTCTAAATACATCACTATAGGTATAGGTCTTAAGGCAAAGAGGGGGAGTGCCCTAAGTTTTTGGGGATTTGTAATCAATGATGGAAGACGTATTGGAAAGGATTTTCTATTATATAAAAATCCTTCTCAAAAAATCCCCCTAAGTAAGAAGGAACTAAAAAATAGAATAGGCACAGGGGGAGAAGTAAAAGAGGGACAAAGGGAATATATGGACTTGGTAAATAGACATTTATTCGGATTTGACAAGATAGAAGAATATGATGAACTTATCAAATTATTAATACAATTAAGATCACCTAAACTGTCTAAGGATTTTAGGCCTACTGTAGTGTACGAAATTATGAATAATTCATTACAACCTTTAACAGATGAAGATTTAAGACCCATGTCAGAAGCTATAGAAAATATGGATAGTATAAAGGATAGATTAGACGAATTAAAATACAGTAAAAAAGCTGCCCATAATGTGAAAAAGGCCTATGATAAGTATAATGAGTACATTTTATATGAAAAGGCACGCGATTATGTAGAATCGGAGAAGGAACTAAAGGAATATGCAAGGGAAGAAAAGGGATTAAATGAGACAATTGAAGAATTAAAGGGAAAAATACTCTCTGAAAGGGAAAATATTGAAAGATTAGAGATTGAGAGAAAGGTCACTGAGGAGAAGAAGAGAGAATTAGAAAAGCATGATATATACCTATTGAAGGAAGAAAAGAGTAGATTAGAAGAAGAAATAAATAAATTAAAGGAAGATAAATTAAAGAAAGAGGAAATATGTGAAAAATATAGGTCAAAGGAAATTGATCTATATCATGAAGAAAAGAATATTTCTCATATAAAAGATACCCATGGGAAGAAAATAAGAGAACACTTAGAGGAAATGGAACTTATAGGGGAAGATATTAAATTTGATGAACAAAGTTTTCTTAAGGAAGAAATATTAAAGGATGTGGATAAGGAATACGATTATACCTATATAAAAAATGAAATACATTCTTATAAGGGGAAAATAAAAGATGGTAGAAAAATATTAGAAGAAGAGGAAAAGATAAATTTAAATTATGATAGGGCCCTAGAGGAATTAGAAGATAGCAGACGAAAGGCAGAGGATGAAAAAAACCACTTAGAATCTGCAGAACTACTTTTATCAGAAACTAAGGATGAATTTGTGGAGAAGGTTCATAAATGGGAAGAAAAAAATGAAGAGTTAAAATTAAAAAAAGAATCCTTCATAGAAATGTGCCAATTAGTAAATACCTATAAAATAGAATCTAGTTATGATGAGGTAATGGCTCCTATTAGAAGGGAATACAATTTGTTAGAAAGGAATTTAAACAAGATTCTTTCTAATGAACTAAATAATAAGGATATTATAGATAAAAATATAGGGGATAAGGAAGAAGAAATAAAGGAATGGAAAAATAAAAGGGACCCAGAACCTTCTAGAGAAGAAAAGGTAATAATCAGTAGAAAAAGATTATTAGATAATAATATACCCCATATACCCCTTTATAAGGTAATAGATTTTAAGGATGAAGTAGATTCTAAGGAGAGAAATATTATAGAGGAAGCCCTCCTTGATATGGGCATATTAGATGCACTCATAATACCAGCTAATTATAGGGAGAGGGTCTTGACCTTAGACAATGAAGGGGCCGATAAATATATATTTTCATCACCTAAGTATTTAGCCCACGAGTTATCCCACAAATTAAAAATAGAAAAGACTGGTGATAACATATCAAGAGAAGATATTGAAGATGTATTAAAAAGTATTTTATTAGATGAAGATAATGGACAAACCTATATAAGAGAAAATGGACAATATGGAATGGGTCTAATAAGGGGACGTGTTAGTAAGAACTATGAAGCAAAATTCATAGGTACATTGGCCCGTGAAAAATATAGAAAAGAAATAATAGATTCCTTAGAAGATGAAAGGGAAAGATTAAAAGAAGAATTAGATAAAATTATCCATAATATAGATAGAATAAATGGAAGAATAGATAAAATACAAAGGGAATATAAGAACTTTCCAAATAATCATGACCTAGAAACGGCCATAAACTCCTTAAGGGATGCTGAGTTTAACTACAAAAAGGCCGTGGCTCATGTGGAAGATAAAGAAGAGAAGGAAAGGGCCTTAGCTAATGAGTTAAAGGTTATAAAACAAAAGGTACATGAGTATACTTTCAAAATTGAGATTCCTATTAATCTAAAGGCCTTTGATGATGCCATTGAAGATATGGAAGAATATATAAAATTCCTATCAGAATTAGAAAGGGAACATTTATATCTATGGCAAACTAATAATAATTTAAGAATCCTATTTGAGAGAAAAGAAGAGAATACCTATGCCCTTCAGAATATAAGAGTGGATTTAGAACATATAAGCAAAGAATTAATTAAAAGGGAAAGTAAGTATAAAAGTATATTAGACCAACTAAACATATCAGATTTAGAGCATATTGAAAGGGAAATTGATGAATGTATAAGACTAATAAATGAACTTCCCTCAAAGATAAAGGAGTCCATAGAGGCAAAGGCTAAGGCTGAGAAGGAACAGGACCAAAGTGAAATAAAAATTAATGAATTACAGAGGGATTTAGAATTAAAGAGGGATTTAAATGAAATATATGGTAATGGATTTAAAGAAGAATATGATTTAGCCTATGTTATGAAAGAAGAGGGAGAACTATATGACCTAGGGAAGAAAGTAATAGAAGAATTAAAGGTCTATAAGGGGAGCCAGAAAAATAAAATGGCATATATGTCAGACCTACAGGAAAAATATCATACAAATCGTCAAGGATTAATATCCTACGCCATAAGGATAGAAAGTATTTTTGAAAAGGAAATAGATAGGGAAGATGAAATATTAATTAAGGCATTACAAAATCAAGGAAGAAATCACATAAAGGCTCGTGTACGAGGAAAAGATGTGGATTTTTATAAGCTTATGGATTATATATCAGAATCTGTTGAGGAAAATGAAAATATTTTAAGGGAAAGGGATAGACAATTATTTGAAGATATATTGGCTAAAACCATAACCAAGAAAATAAGAAGTAAGATATACCATAGTGAAGAATGGGTAAAGAAAATGAATAAGCTTATGGAATCTATGAATACATCTAGTGGACTATCCTTTAGTTTAAGCTGGAAAAGTAAAAGTGCAGATACGGAGGAACAATTAGATACGAAGGATTTAGTTAAGCTACTTAGGAAGGATGGAAATTTATTTAGTGAAGAGGAGTTAAATAAATTATCTACCCATTTTAGATCTAAGATAAGGGAAGCTAGGAGAATTGAAGAGGAAACGGGTAAAAATCAAAACTTCCATTTTATAATAAAGGAAGTACTAGATTATAGGAAATGGTTTGAATTTAAATTGTTCTATAAGAAGACTAATGAAAATAAAAGGGAAATGACTAATAATGCCTTTTATAAATTTAGTGGTGGAGAAAAGGCCATGGCCATGTATGTGCCCCTATTTTCAGCCGTATACTCAAAATATTCAGGAGCCAGATCTGATTGCCCAAGGATAATATCTTTAGATGAGGCCTTTGCAGGTGTAGATGAAAAGAACATAAGGGATATGTTTAGGTTACTTGGAGAACTTGAACTTAATTTCATAATAAATTCACAAATCCTTTGGGGAGATTATGATACGGTAAAATCCCTAGGAATATGTGAACTAATAAGACCTAATAATGCAGATTTTGTAACCGTATTAAGGTATAAATGGAATGGACATGTGAAGGAATTAATCTTAGGGGAAGAGGAAGATTATGGACAAAGAGAAGCAGCTATTACAATGTTATAAATATTTTAAAGACAATAAGGGCTTTCACAGGCCCTTATTAAAAATAAGGGGAAAATATAGATCTTTAGGTAAAATAGGTGGAACTATAGTTCTTAGGAAATTAAGGGAAGAGGAGAAGGAAGCCCTAACAGGATTTTTAGGGAAAAATTATTATAAGGAAAACACTAGCATAAAAGTAGATAAGTTTGAAAAGGCCCTATTAAATACTCCCTTTAAGGATATTTCATTAAAGGAATTGTTGGGCAAGTATTTTTATGAAGATATAATTTCTAAAAATGAAGAAAAAAACCTTTATGAGCATGACAGAAAAGAATTTTTCAATAATATTATGGAAAAATTTAAAGATACAAAGGGATCTAATTGGTTAAATTATGTTCTATCTTCAAAGAAAAATGCCTATATGATTTTAGTAAAAGCCTATGATGGAGATAGGGAAAGATTAAAAAAACACTTAAAAACAATTATAGAGGGAATAAATAGTCTACCCTATGAAAATGGCAAAATAGAGAGATTAGCCCTATGGTCTTCACAAATAAGTAAAAATCCCCATACCTTTGATGGAAACAATATATGTGGGAAACTATTGATTCATGGAGTAGTATATATACTAAATAAAACCTACCCTAAAAATGCAGAAGAAAGGGCAGAACTATTGTATGACGTGGGAATCATAAACGATGAAGTATCTAATTTTACCATGGGTTATGGACTAAGGGCCATGACAAAGGGTGAGTATCATTTAGGTTGGGACGGATTTTATAAAAGTGGTGAGCCCCTGATCATATCCTTATTTAATTTGAGTAAGATAGATAGGGTTATAAGTAAGAACAATAAAGTTTTCGTAGTAGAAAATCCTACGGTATTTATTGAATTAATAGATAGGGTAAAAGATAGGGATGTTTCTTTCATTTGTACTTATGGTCAATTAAGATTAGCTTCCATATTAATCCTAGATAAAATTTATAAAGAAAAGGCTACCATATATTATTCTGGAGATTTTGACCCAGAGGGAATCCAAATAGCTGATAGATTGAAAAAAAGGTATAAGGATAATTTGATTTTGTGGAATTTTAATGAGGAGTATTATTTAAAGGCATTATCCAAGAATAGGATAGATCATAAGAGAATGAAGAAGTTAGAGAAGGTAGAAGATGAAAAATTAAGGATGTTAGGGAATATAATAAAAGAATATGGAGTAGGAGCATATCAAGAAGGAATAATAGATGATCTAATAAAATCTATAGAAACTCTTTCATTACTATAGTGTGATGATAGAGTTTTTTTATTTAATTCAAAAACTAACAAATTTCGTACCGTACAAATAATATAATCATAGTATATATTAATTTAAAAGGAGAGTTCCTATGGTTACTATACTTTTTATTGCTTTTAATATAATCCTTATATATTTTTACCTAATTAGAGCAGAGATACGAAGAAGAAGTAGAGGAGAAATTTTGGTTTCAAATGGAAAAGGAATCAATCATAGATTATTCATGGGAATATCCTATATGATTATTTCTATTTTATTATTTTTGAAGACTTCCAACATGGAAGAATTCAGTATAAGAATGGGATTTTTCTTTTGTGGAGTAGTTTGGTTATACAGAGGTGTACTAAAAACTCAATTATGTGAGAATGGTATATATGCTCCTCAATATATTATAAATTGGGAAAAGATAAAAGAATATAGATGGATAAGCCATTATGGAAAAGCTCATGATTTATTAGAGCTTAATGTGGGAATATTAAAAGTAGAGAAGAGAGTGATTATCCATGTGGAAAAGATATATAAGGAATATGTGGAGGAATTTTTAAGTGAAAGAATAAAGAAGGCAGAATGAAAGAAAAAACAGAATTTTCGGAAAAATACCCAAGAATCATTGTTTTAGGTCCAAACAAAAGTTATAATATAGTTGTGTGGTAAAAAAAACCAAATTGAGGAGGAGATTATATGAAAAGAAACATGAGGAGACTTCTTGTGCTTATGTTAGTCCTTACTTTAGGATTCACATCTAGTATTGCCTATGCTGGAGGAACTAAGGACGTTAAAGGACCTAAGTACATATTTTATTTCATTGGTGATGGTTTAGGATTATCACAAAGACAAGTGGGGGAATTATTTTTACAAGAAACTAGCAAGGATAAATCTAAAAGGTTAACTATGAATACTTTACCTGTAACAGGACTTAAAACTACTTATTCAGCTAATACATTAGTTACAGATTCAGCAGCTGCAGGAACTGCCCTAGCTACTGGACATAAAACTAATAATGGAGTTA
The DNA here is from genome assembly GCF_025210435.1 of Anaeromicrobium sp. GTDB lineage: Bacteria > Bacillota > Clostridia > Peptostreptococcales > Thermotaleaceae > Anaeromicrobium. Next base: position 28,356 of record NZ_JAOART010000067.1, on the reverse strand, counting down.
TATCTAAAACTCCAAATGGCAAAGATCTTAAAACTATATTAGAGTTAGCAGAAGAAAAGGGATACGCTACAGGACTAGTAAGTACTACTAGAATAACTCATGCTACACCAGCATCTTTTGCATCTCATAATGTAAATAGAGATAATGAAAATGAAATAGCAGTAGATTACCTAGATAGTAATGTAGAATTTTTTGCAGGTGGTGGATATAGACACTTTGCACCAAAGGCATGGGAATATGGAAAATCTAAGAGAAAAGACGATAGAGACTTATTAAAGGAATTTGCAGACTTAGGATACAATGTATTTGCAGGAGAAAAGGATAGTGATAATTTCTTAAAGTTTGCTCCAAAGGGAAAAGAAAAGGTATTTGCAGCTTTATCTTATTCTCATTTACCATATGATATTGATAGATTAAACACTTTAGATACTCCTAGTTTAGGTCAATTAACCCAAAAGGGTATTGAAGTATTATCTGCATATGAAGACGGATTCTTTATGATGGTAGAAGGTGGAAGAATTGACCATGCCTCCCATGCAAATGACCCTGTGGGAGCTATCCATGATGTTTTAGCCTTTGATGAAGCTATTAAAAAAGCCTGTAAATTCTATGAAGAGAATCCAGAGGATACTTTAATCCTAGTTGCAGCTGACCATGAAACTGGTGGATTAGGATTAGGTATGAGTACCAATTATTTCTTAAAATTAGAAGAGTTATTTGATGTGACAGCTTCTACAGAAGCTATAGGATATGGAGATAAGAAATATGATGGTAACAGGGAAGCATATTTTAAGTATATAGAGAAAGTATATAGCTTAGAAAATTTAACACAAAAGGAAAGAACAGAAATAGAGAAGGCCATGGACCTAGAAGATAAAGGTATTGAAGGTGAAAAGAGGGAATATGGTTACTTAACTAAGGAACCTACGGCTATTGCTGTAGCTCATATTGTTTCTAATAGAGCTAATATTCATTGGACTACCTTTGCTCACTCTGGAGCACCAATTCCACTTACAGCTGTAGGTGTTAATGCACAAGATTTCAGTGGATATAATGATAATACTATGATAGCTAAAAAATTAGCTAATATTATAGGTGGAGAATTATAAAAATATTAAAAGCTGGGGAAACCCAGCTTTTAAATTATCTATAACTTTTCTTTATTATTAGATGGGAGCATGAAAATATGAAAAATTATAAAAGTAGCTTAGTTATGATAATAATAATGGTATTAGTGGTGGGAATTTTAGTAATTGATAGGCATAGTGATTCTAAGATAGAAGATGTATTTGAAGTGAAGGCTAAAGTTTTAAAGGTGGATAATGATAATTTAATACAATCTAATATTGCAAATATGGGAGTACAAAATTTAGAAGTTAATATACTAGAGGGAGAATTTAAGGGACAAAGTACGGATTCACTAAACACTTTAGTAGGAAATTTATCAGTGGAAAATACCTATAAAAGGGGAGACACTATAATAGTGGCCATTAGGGTTGAAGATGGAAAGATAATAGATAGTAAGGCTATTGATTTGTATAGGCAAAATTATCATCTATTATTGTTTGGAACCTTTGTAATATGTTTAATTATATTTGCAAAACAAATAGGGATTAAGGCCTTATTTTCATTTATAATGAGTTTGTTTATTATATGGAAAATTCTAATTCCAGGATTACTTTATGGAAAGGACCCCTTACTATTATCTATGGGGGTATTAGTGTTACTTACGGCAATAATATTATTTTCCATATGTGGAATTAGCAAAAAGGGAGTGGCAGCATTTATAGGAACCATAACGGGATTATCCATAACCATAGGTCTTACCTTATTCTTTGGAAGTAGGATGGAGTTATATGGAATGACAGCACCCTTTGCAGAGACTCTCATGTTTAATGGACACCTTAATTTAGATATGAGAAAAATATTTTATGCGGCCATAGTAATAGGAGCTTCAGGAGCAGCCATGGATATAGCCACGGATGTGGCATCGTCCATGTATGAAATCAAAAATCATAAACCTAATATTCCTATTAATGATCTTATAAAATCAGGTTTTAATGTGGGGCGAGATGTGGTAGGAACTATGACTACTACCCTTTTATTGGCCTATTCTGGAGGATATCTTACACTTCTTATGCTTTTTATGGATAAAAATGCAAGCTTTAGCAGGATAATAAATTTTAAAATAGTATCGGCTGAAATAATGAGGACTGTAATAGGCAGTATAGGATTAGTATTAGTAGCTCCTATTACGGCCATAGTGGCAGGTATCATATATAGTAAAGTTAAAAAAAATGTAACTAATTAGATAATGATAGGTATAATCAAATGAAAAAGAATATCTATTGACAGTGTGTTTATGAAATTATTATAATTTAGATAAACATATAATAGACAGACACATTGGAGGGAAGGACAAATGTTAAAGAAGAAAGCCCTATTAATGGGTATGACATTAGTAGTAGCAGCGGGATTATTTGTAGGTTGTACAGAGAAGCCACAGGAGACATCTAAGGAAAATGCCCAAGTAGAACAAAAGGCTGATGAAGTTTCATATAAAGATGGCATATATAAGGCAGAAGCTGATGAATTTAACAATGGATGGAAGGGAACCGTTTCTATAGAAGTTAAAGAGGGAAAGATAGTTTCAGCTAATTGGGATGGAGTGAATGAAGAGGGAGCAACAAAGAAAGAGGCTTCTAAGGATGGTAAGTATCCAATGGTAGAAAAAGCAGGAGCTAAAGCACCTTGGCATGAACAAGCGCAATTAGTAGAAGGATATATAATAGAAACTCAAAATCCAAATAATATTAAGTATACGGATGAAGAGGGACGTACAGATGCCATTTCTGGAGCATCTATTAAAGTTTCAGAATTCTTTACTTTAGCCCAAAAGGCCCTAGAGAAAGCCAAATAGATTGAAATAAAAAATAGTGATTAAGTATATAATATATACCTAGTCACTATTTTTATTTATAAAGAATATATCAAAAAAGTATTAACAATTTATTAAATCTATTACAAGGGAGTAGATTTTAACATATAATGGGAGGTGCAGGAGGAGAAAATATGAATGAAAGAAGTTATATGTTAGAAAATGACAAAATAAGCAAAGTTTTGATGAAGTTATCACTACCTGCCACGGTGGGAATGGTAGTTAATGCCCTATATAATATAGTGGATACTATATTTATAGGAAGGGGAGTAGGAACCATAGCCATAGGAGCTTTGGCAATAGCCTTTCCCGTACAAATGATCATAATGGCCATAGCTCAGACTGTGGGCATTGGAGGAGCGTCTGCCGTATCTAGAAGCCTTGGAGCAAAGGATGTAGAAAGGGCAGATAAGGTTGCTGGAAATTCCTTTTCATCTGTATTTATAGTAAGTATAATTACTGCATTTCTTAGTTTCATATTTATAGAACCCATACTTAAAATATTTGGAGCTACAGATAATTTACTTCCCTATGGAGTGGAATATTTAAGAATAATTCTCATAGGAAGTATATATTTTCCCTTTGTAGTCTGTGCTAATAACTTAATAAGGGCAGAAGGTAATGCTAAAGTATCTATGGTGATAATGGTAATAGGTACGGGTTTAAATATTATATTAGACCCTTTATTCATATTTGTATTTAATATGGGCATTGGAGGAGCTGCATGGGCTACTATTATTTCTCAATTTGCATCCCTAATCTATGTTATACTCTACATGTATGGAGGAAAAAGTTCATTAAAAGTTAGGTTTAGGCATTTAAAATTAGAATGGGCAATTATAAAAGAAATATTTACAGTTGGGTTTTCATCCTTTGCAAGGCAAGGGGCAGGAAGTATTGTTGCCATTGTGGTAAACAATTCTTTAAAGTTTTATGGTGGAGATGTGGCCATATCCATATTTGGAACTGTAAATAAGGTAATAATGTTTTTATTCATGCCTTTGTTTGGAGTAGTTCAAGGTATGCAGCCCATAGTTGGATATAATTATGGAGCCAAAAAGTTTGAAAGAGTTAAGGAAACGGTAAAACTATCTATTATAGTCACTACAATTTTAGCTACCACTAGTGTATTAATAGGAGAATTATTTCCCAACTTAATTATGAGAGTATTTACAAAGGATATGTATTTTATAGAAAATAGTGCAAGTGTACTTAGAATCATAATAGCAGGAATACCTGTTATAGGTATACAAGTGGTAGGAGCCACATTATTTCAATCTATAGGAAAGGCTATACCTTCTTTAACAATGTCTTTACTAAGACAGGTATTGTTTTTGATTCCACTAGTTTTAATATTACCAAGGATAGGAAATCTAGGCCTATTGGGTATTTGGATAGCATATCCCATAGCAGATATATTGGCAACTTTTGTCACTGGATTTCTATTAAAAAAAGAAATGAAAAGTATGTATTCTTTAGAGTAAGGCATATAAAAGAAATAACCAGTGAAATGACTAATTTATTATTTGAATATGCCTAAATAAGGATTGTTTTATGATTTAAAAAATTATGGGACAATCCCTTTATTTTTTAGTAAAAAATTTCTTGAATATGAACAATGTGGATTAAATATTGTAATGTATTAAAGGGCTAGTACATATACATGTAATATGGAATTTTAGTAAATAGGAGAATGTTGATGAATTAATAATAAAAAATTTCTAAAAATAAAAAATCCATTGACAGTTTACTAAAATTTTACTAAAATTTAAGTAGGAAAAGGATTCCATGAAATTATGGAAAAAAATTGAATGGGGGATTAATTATGAAAAAAGTGTTATCAGTGTTAATGATATTAACACTAATGTTCTCACTAGCAGCATGTGGATCGTCTGAGCAATCAAGTACAGAAGCTCAACCAGAAGCAGAAGCAAGTGCTCCAAAGATAGGTGTAACTATCTATAAGTTTGATGATAACTTCATGTCTTTCGTACGTAGATCTATCGAAAAGAGTGCAGGAGATCAAGCAGATCTTATATTAAATGACTCTCAAAATGATCAAGCTAAGCAAAATGAGCAAGTAGAAATGATGATTTCAAAGGGTGTAAAATCATTAGCTATCAACTTAGTTGACCCTCAAGCGGCAGCTACTATTATTTCTAAGGCTAAAGAAGCTGAGTTACCAGTAGTGTTCTTTAACAAAGAGCCAAGTCCAGAGGATATGGCTTCTTATGATAAGGCTTGGTACGTAGGAACTACTTCATCTGAATCTGGAGTTATCCAAGGTGAATTAATTGTTGATTCTTGGAAAGCAAATCCAGCATGGGATAAAAATGGCGATGGCAAAATCCAATATGTATTATTAAAGGGTGAGCCAGGACATCCAGATGCAGAAGCACGTACTAAATATGCAGTAGAAACTATTGTTGAAAAAGGTATTGAAGTTGAAGAATTAGAACTTCAAACTGGAATGTGGGACTCTGTAAAGGGTAAAGAATTAATGGATGCTTGGATTGCTAAGCATGGAGATAAGATTGAATTTGTTATAGCTAACAACGATGCTATGGCACTTGGAGCTGTTAACTCATTAAAGGCTGAAGGATACTTTGAAGGAGATAAGTTCATGCCAGTAGTTGGTGTAGATGCTATCCCTGATGCTTTAACTCAAATTGAAGCTGGAACTTTAGTAGGTAGTGTACTTAACGATGCTGCAAACCAAGGTAAAGCAACTGTAGATTTAGCTATTAACGTTGCTAATGGCAAGGACGTATTAGAAGGAACTGAGTGGAAACTTGATGACAAAAAAGCAGTTCGTGTACCTTACTTAGCTATAACTAAGGAAAATATCCAAGTAGCTAAAGATTGCTACTCTGAATAATAAAAGTTATGGGGTCGGTTATTTTAAAATAACCATTACCTATTAATATTAATAAAAGATGCATGTTGCATTTATAATGCATATGCATCTTTATTAATATAATCATGGTTGCAATAATGTGAAAGGAGGCTTGAATATGGCAGAAGTTGCTAGAAACAACGAAGATTATCTACTAGAAATGCTGGGAATATCTAAGGAGTTTCCAGGGGTTAAAGCATTAGACAAAGTAAACTTGAGAGTAAGAAAAGGAACAGTACATGCCTTAATGGGAGAAAATGGTGCAGGAAAATCAACTTTAATGAAGTGTTTATTTGGTATATATAATAGGGATGAAGGGGAAATTTTACTAGAAGGAAAGAGTGTAAAGTTCAGTTCATCAAGACAAGCCCTAGATAATGGTGTATCCATGGTACATCAAGAACTTAATCAAGTACAAAGTACTAATATAATGGACAATATTTGGCTAGGTCGTTTTCCTAGAAGGGGAATGTTTATAGATGAACAAAAAATGTATAATGACACATTAAAAATATTTAAAGAACTAGATATTAACTTAGATCCTCGTACAAAGGTAGATAGTTTACCCGTATCTGAGAGTCAAATGGTGGAAATAGCAAAGGCCGTTTCTTATAATTCAAAAATAATAGTAATGGATGAACCTACATCATCTTTAACGGAAAAGGAAGTTGGCCATTTATTTAAAATAATAAGGTCATTAAAGGACAGAGGCGTAGGAATAATATACATATCTCATAAGATGGAAGAAATTAAGCAAATTGCAGATGACGTAACTATAATGCGTGATGGCCAATGGATTGCCACTAAAGACGCTAAGACAATTACTACAGATGAAATAATAAATTTAATGGTTGGACGTGATTTGACTAATCGTTTCCCACCTATGACAAACACTCCAGGGGAAGTAATAATGGAGGTTAAAAACTTAACTGCCACTTATCAACCCTCAATTAAGGATATATCCTTTGAACTTAGAAAAGGTGAAATATTAGGTGTGGCAGGCCTTGTGGGAGCTAAAAGGACTGAACTTATAGAGTCCATATTCGGAGCAAGACATGTGAGTGAGGGTTCCATTTATTTACATGGAAAGAAATTAAATAATGAAAATCCCCATGTGGCTATAAAAAATGGTTTTGCTTTAGTAACAGAAGAGCGTAGAACAACGGGAATATTCTCTATGCTAGATATTACCTTTAACTCTTTTATAGCTAACATAGATAATTATATAAACAAATTAGGACTCCTAGACTTTGATAAGATAGGTAAAGATACTAAGTGGGTTATAGATAGTATGAGGGTTAAAACTCCATCCCATAAAACCCATATAAGTAGCTTATCAGGAGGAAATCAACAAAAGGTTATTGTTGGGCGTTGGTTACTTACAGAGCCTGAGATTTTATTATTAGATGAGCCTACTCGTGGTATAGACGTAGGGGCCAAATATGAAATATATCAACTAATGATTGATCTTGCCAATAAGGGAAAGGGTGTCATGATGGTATCCTCTGAAATGGCAGAATTATTAGGCGTTACAGATAGAATATTAGTAATGAGTAATGGAAGATTAGCTGGAATAGTAAATACTAAAGACACTTGTCAAGAGGAAATATTAAAGCTATCAGCTAAGTATTTATAGAATAGGAGGGATATTTGTGTCAGTGGTTAATGAGAAAAAAAGCACCTTTGATAAAGAAAATGTGCTAAATTGGATGATGAATAATGCCATATTCTTAGTTCTTATTGGTCTTTTAATAATTATAGTATCAGTTTCACCGGATTTTATATCCTTAAGGAATTTTAGAAATATATTATCACAAGCTTCTACTCGTATTATAATGGCCCTTGGGGTTGGTGGTATTATAGTAGCAAAGGGAACGGATTTATCCCTTGGTCGTCAAGTAGGTCTTGCGGCAGTTGTTTCTGCATCCCTACTGCAAGCATCAGATTATGCATATAAAATGTATCCTAATTTGCCAAAATTAAATATATTTATGATGGCTATGATAATATTCCTTGTTATGGCTATAACTGGACTTATCGGATTAACAAATGGATTTATAGTGGCTAAATTAAAGGTAGACCCTTTTATTGCAACTTTGGGAATGATGGTAATAGTATATGGTGTAAACTCCATTTACTTTGATAGACCACCTTATGGAGCTCAACCTATTGGAGGGTTAGATCCTAGATTCACAAAGTTTGCTCAAGGGGCATTTAATATTGGTGGATTTAAGATCCCATTCCTTGTAATATATGCAGCACTAGTTACTTTTGCCATTTGGGTATTATGGAATAAAACTAAGTTTGGTAAAAATATATTTGCCATTGGTGGAAATCAAGAAGCAGCCATAGTATCTGGTGTAAATGTGGTTAAGTACTTATTATTAGTTTATATGTTAGGTGGAATACTATATGGATTAGGTGGAACCCTAGAGGCAGCACGTATAGGTACTGCTACTAATAACACGGGTAATATGTATGAACTAGATGCCATCTCTGCATGTATCGTAGGAGGACTATCCTTCTCAGGTGGTATAGGTACTGTAGGTGGAATTGTAACAGGGGTATTAATATTCCAAGTAATTGCATATGGCCTATCATTTATAGGGGTAAACCCATACTTACAATTTATAATTAAAGGTTTAATAATTATTACAGCTGTAGCAATAGATTCTAGAAAATATATTAAGAAAAAATAATTTTACAAAAAGGGGTAGTTTAATAATAATTAACTACCTCTTTTTTAAAAGAAAATAAACATTAATTATCTGGGAGGCATAATATGTACTTAGGAGTAGACTATTATCCAGAGCATTGGGATGATAGTATGATAGATGAAGATTTGGCACGTATAAGGGAAATGGGTTCTAATATTATTAGGATTGGAGAGTTTGCGTGGCATTTGATGGAGAAGAGGGAAGGGGAATATGATTTTTCATATTTTGATATGGTAATAAAAAAGGCAAAGAAATATGGTTTAAAAGTCATGTTTGGAACTCCCACGGCTACCTTTCCTGCCTGGCTTGTAAAAAAGCATCCATCTATATTGTCAAAGGATGAATTAGGCCATACTAGGGCCTTTGGAGGAAGAAGACAATATTGTTTTAATTCTAAGGAGTATATAGAGTATACAAAGATAATAGTGGAAAAATTAGTTAGTCACTATAAAGATGAAGAAGGCATAATAAGTTGGCAGGTAGATAATGAATTTGGCCATGAAGGCAGTGATATGTGTTATTGTGATCAATGTGAAGAAGATTTTAGATTATATTTAAAGGATAAATATGATACTATAGATAAATTTAATGAATTGTGTGGAACCATATTTTGGGGTCAAACCTATAATGACTTTAGTGAAATTCCATTACCCAAACCTACTATTACTACTCACAATCCTACTTTAAAGTTAGAATATGCTAGATTCAGATCCTATTGTATAAATAAATTTGGAAAGATACAAATAGAGCAAATAAGAAAATACAAGGGAGAGAAACAAGAAATTACCCATAATTTTTTTGGAGGATTCTTTGATAGGGCCTATGACCAAAATCTATTGTCAGAAGATTTGGATTTTGTATCCTATGACAATTATCCCGTATGGGGAGGACTGAAAAAGCCTATAGAAAGTCATCATATAGCCATGACCCTAGATTATATAAGGGGACTTAAAAATAAAAACTATTGGATAGTAGAAGAGATAATGGGAGCTCAAGGCCATGATTTCATAGGATATTTACCAAGGCCTAATCAGGCTAAAATGTGGGCTTATCAAGCCATGGCCCATGGTTGTAAAAATATGCTATTTTTCAGATGGCGTGGTATGACCAGGGGGGCTGAGCAGTATTGTCTAGGTATAATAGATCAGCATAATGAAAAGGGAAGAAAATACGAGGAAGTAAAATCCTTTATGAGTCATATTAAAGAATATGAAGATCTGGTTAATAGTGAGATAAAATCTCAAGTGGCCCTATTATATGACTTTGATAATATATGGTCATGGAATTATCAAAGGCAGTCTAGTGAATTTGATTTTACTAAGGAAGTATTAAGACTGTATAAACCCTTTTATGATTTAAATACTAATATGGATGTAATAAGTATTAAAAAATCTTTTAAAGGATATAAAGTATTATTAATACCAGTTATGTCCATAATAGATGGAGAATTGGCGAAAAAACTTGAAGATTTTGTGAAAAATGAAGGAATCATAGTATTCTCCTTTAGGGCAGGGATCAAAGATAGGAATAATAATATTAATTTTAAAAGTCCATTTCCTAGTCATATAAGAAAGATGGCAGGGATTAAAATTGAAGAATCAGAATCATTGACTAAAGACCAAAGAGTTGAAATAGTAGGAATGGATGAATATAATGATAAATTGGGAAATTGTGAAGTATGGAGAGATTTAATAAGTCTTGAAGGAGCTAAAGGTTTATATAGATACAATGACAAATTTTATAACACTAAATATTGTATCACTGAAAATGAATATGAATCGGGAAAAGTATACTATATTGGAGCAGGGGTAGATAATAGTATTATAAGTAATATTGCAGAAAAAATAGTAGTTGAAAATAATATTGAGCATATTAAATCTCAAGATGGATTAGAAGTATATATTAGGTATTTAAATGGTGAAAGATGGCTATTTATAACTAACCATAGGGATGAGGAATTAGTCTATGATAATACTACTATAGGCCCTTACGAAAGCATTATTATAAAGGGATAGATAAACATGAAAATGGAGATTTAGGTGTGAAAGGAAGAGTTTAATGGCTACAATAAAAGATATAGCAAAATTGGCAGATGTTTCACTTTCTACAGTATCACGAGTGTTAAATTATGACAAAACCCTTTCTGTGACAAATGAAACTAAAAAAAGAATTTTTGAAGCGGCTGAAGAATTAAACTACAAAACTCCTAAACAGAGGAATAATAAAAGTACTAAAAGAATTAGAATAGGAGTTATGCATTGGTATTCTCAGCAAGAAGAGTTGGGTGATCCTTACTATTTGTCCATAAGAAAGGGTATTGAGAAAGAGTGTTTTAATAAGGAAGTTGAAATAACAACCATATTTAAAAATAAGGATAAATATCCAGCAAAGGCCCTTAGAAATTTAGATGGAGTAATAGGAATAGGAAAGTTTAGCAAGGATGACATTAAAAAGTTTTCTAGATATTCAAATAATATTGCCTTTGTAGATTATTCCCCAAATGAAAAAATATATGACTCAGTCATAATAGATTTTAGGAGTGCAGTCTTTGAAGTAATGGAATATTTATTTAACCTAGGCCATGAGCATATTGGATACATAGGTGGAAGGGAATATGTGGGAGAAGACAAAATACATATAGGGGATGAGCGTGAACTCACCTATTGTGAGTTTATGAAAAGGCACAACTTATTTAATGAAGAACAAGTCTATTTTGGAAATTTCACAGCAGAAGATGGATACAATCTCATGAAGGAAGCTATTAGAAAAGATAAACTCCCTACGGCTTTTTTTATAGGTAGTGATGCTATGGCTATTGGAGCTATGAAGGCATTACATGAGGCTAATATAAAAGTTCCTGAACATGTGAGTTTAATAGGATTTGATGATATTCCCACATCAAATTATTTAGTTCCTCCCCTTACCACTGTAAAGGTCCATACGGAATTTATGGGAACTACTGTGGTAAATTTATTACTTGAAAGAATAAAGGATAATAGGGAAATACCTAAAAAGGTTGTAATTCCTTGTGAATTAATAATTAGAGAAAGCTGCAAATAAGTTATATGAGTATTAGGAGATAAAATGAGTATTAATTTTATTTCCTAATACTTATTTTTTTAGATTTTAAGATGTATATGCCTTATAGATTTCTGGTGTATAAACTTGCTTTATGTGGGCCTATTTCAGGAAAATATATTGAAAATTTTTTCCATTGAAGTCCTTGTCACAAGCGAAAGTGTGAATCTTCGTAGATAGGTTCATGTCTCATGTTGGAGTAACATAAGATGTTGTGACGTTCCTCAATTCCAAAAATTTTCAATATATTTTCCTTTATAGGCAAGTTACGGTATAAAGAAATCTTAGTGTTACGAAATCTATATATATTTGTAAACATGAGTAACTGTTCCTGTGGTATGATATATTCAAAGGAGGAGATTAAGTGTATAAGGTTAAAAAAATTCATATATTTTATCTAGTAACTACTATAATAATGTTAATAGTATCAGGGATTAACCCCTATGAAAGAAGTACTTGGTTTTTAGAAATAGCTCCTGTGTTAATAGCTATTCCCATATTAATTTATACATATAATAAATTTAGGCTCACAGATCTTGCATATACATTAATATGGATTCATTGTATTATATTAATGGTGGGAGGTCATTATACCTATGCGAAAGTCCCACTATTTGATTATATAAGGGATTATTTTGGACTTATGAGAAATTATTATGATAGATTAGGCCACATAGCCCAGGGATTCATACCAGCCATTGTAATTAGGGAGTTGTTAATAAGAAAGACCCCATTAAGGACAGGTGGATGGTTATTTACTATAGTTGTATTTATGTGCTTGGGATTTAGTGCACTATATGAATTAATAGAGTTTTTAGCAGCAAAAGTACTAGGTGAAGGTGCAGAAGCATTTTTAGGAACTCAAGGTGATATTTGGGATACTCAATGGGATATGACCTGTGCATTAATTGGAAGTATAACTTCATTATTAATTTTTACAAAATATCATGATAGATTAATTAAAAATTTAGGCTTTCGCCCTTAGGGGTGAAAGTTTTTTACTTTTTTGTAAAAGAATAAAAAACTTGACAAATGATGACTACAGGTGTAGTCTTAATGTATAAATAAAAGACTACAAATGTAGACAAAGGAGGAAAAAATATGAATATCCCCGCCATATCTGACTCAGAATGGAAGATTATGAAGGTACTTTGGAATGAAAATCCAAAGACTGCTACGGAAATTATGGAAGAACTAGAGAAAGAAACTAATTGGAAACCAACTACAGTGAAGACACTTCTTAGTAGGCTGGTAAAGAAGGAAGCTATAACATATGAAAATAAAAATAGAAAGTACTATTATACTCCATTAATAGGAGAAGAACAGTGTGTTATAGAGGAAAGTAAGTCATTTTTGCAAAGGGTATATAATGGAGGGGTAAAGTCTTTAGTTGCTAACTTTCTTCATATGGAGAAATTGTCTAAAGAGGATGTGGAGGAGTTAAAGAAAATATTAGAAGATAAATAGGGTGAGAGGAATTATGGGATATGTAGATGTATTAAACTTTATTATGAAATCTTCTCTAAAGGGGAGTGCACTAATAATAGTTATATTATTAGTAAAGATGATTTTTAGAAATAAATTGGGCAGTAAGGGAGATTATTATTTATGGATTATATTAATTACCAATTTAATATATCCCTATGGATTAACAGTTAATGTTAATATATCTAAAAATGAAACATTAGAGAAGATCTATACAAACATGGGAAATCTAATGATGGAAGAAAACTATATTAATAATATACTAATGAAAAATAGGGGATTATTTAATTTAAACTATGGGAATATGGATGAGAAAATATATATGTACTTCTTTGGTGTATGGGCTATAGGGGCTATAATATTAGCTCTTGGTATGATTACTATAAACTACAAATTTAAGAGGGAACTATATGAAAATTCCATGGGGGTAGATAATTATATATTAAATATATTCAATAGATATAAAGGTAAGATGAATATAAAAAGAAATATGAAAATTATATACACAAATGTGGTTACTAGCCCATGCTTATATGGAATAATAAGGCCCCAAATTTTAATTCCCATGGATATAGACAAGAAAATAGATCATGAAGAAATTAGGTATATTATATGTCATGAATTAGCCCATGAAAAAAGAAAAGACATGATTGTATTAGGCCTTGTGAATCTATTTAAAATAATACATTGGTTTAATCCAATCATTTGGTTTGGATTTTATAAAATGAGACAAGATTGTGAAATAGCCTGTGATAGTTTAGCCCTTTCCTATATAAGTCCAAAGGAGAATATAGACTATGGACATACTATAATAAATCTTCTCAGTAACAATGAAAAAGAATTTGTACATATGGGGGTAATGGGAATGTTAGGAAACAAAAGTAATTTAAAGAAACGTATGAAGTTAATTAAATCCTTTAATAGGAATACATATAGATTATCTATCTTATCAATTCTAATTATGGTACTAATGGGATGTGCTTTTTTAGGTAATGGTGACCATATACCTAAAATAAGCCCAAAACAAGAGTCTAAGGAATTAGATATGATATGGCCCGTACCAAATTCTCATAAAATAGGAAACACATTTGGAAAGAAAACACATCCCATACTTAAAGTAGAAAAATTACACACGGGAATAGATGTGGAAGGGGAAATTGGTTACGGTGTAATAGCGGCAGAAAAGGGAGTAGTAATTGAAAGTAAGGTACTAGGGGGATACGGAAATACCATAATAATAATGCATAATGATAAGATAGTCACATTATATAGTCATTTAACGGATATGTTAGTTAAAGAGGGAGAACAGGTTGAAAAGGGACAGATAATAGGGACCCTTGGAAAGACAGGAATGGCTACAAGACCTAATTTACATCTAGAAGTAAGAAATGATGGAAAAGCAGAAGATCCATTAAAATGGATAAGGTATAAAGAAAATTTATGAAGAATAGATGAAAAATAGGAAATAGTTCTAGAACTATTTCCTATTTTTCGTTTTTATTACAAATTTCAACAATATTTTATAAAAACATCTATTATAATTTATAATGATAGTAGGGAAATAAATGATTTTGCACTTATAAAATTAAGGGGGAATGAGAATGAGAAGAATAGTGTATGTATTCATATTAGTACTTGTAGTTGCCCTCAGTGGTTGTGGAGATAAGAAGAAAGAGGTTAGTACAAATGATTCACAAACTACTAAAGAGGTTAAAAAGGCTGAAAGCAAAGTTTTAGGGCAATTAGAAAATATGATAGAGGAAGAAAAAAATTATGATGAAATATTTCAATTTGTAGATGAAAAGATAGGGTCTATTTCAAAGGAAGAAGGAGATGAAATAATAGAAAAATTAATAGAATATAGACAAAAATACATTGAAATAACTTTTGAGAATGAATATAATTCAAAGGAATTTCAAGAAAGGCTATTTAAGTTAAATGGAGATGGAGAATCTGCCATATTAAGTAGTATCTATGAGAAAACAGGAGATGTGATAATAGATAAATACATAGTGAAATTACAAGATAGACATTGTAAGGCCATTAGTGATGAAGGCGAAATATATTTTGTAGATGAGCTCTATTGGGTAGATAAATATAATGAGTACATAAGTAAAGCAATGAAAGACTACATATTTATTCAAAAGGAATTAGCAAATAAAAAGGACGTATCCGATGGAGCATTACTAATATCATTTAATGAATTATACGATAGAATAGGATTAATTGAGAAGTTTATAAAAAATTACCCAAATAGTAAACACAAAGACACAATGGTAAGGCAATATGAATTTTATTTAAGAATATATTTCTATGGACTGGATAATACACCTATCTTTGAATACAATGATGGAAAAATCAATAGGGAAGTATTAAAAAGTTATAAGGAAAAGTATTCAAATGGAGAAGATAGCATAACTAAGAGAATATTATTAGTTTACATACCACTACTTGAAAAAAATGAATATGACTTTTCCGGGGAAATAGAACACTTTTTAGATGGTTTATTCACTTCTAAAGAAGGTCAGTATTTATTTGAAGATACGGATTTTAAAGGTGGATATGGACTATTTAGAAAGGGACAATTCTATGGCCATAAGGACCTAATTAATATGGGTAATAGTGAAAGAAAAAAATTAGGAATTTCAAAGGAAGAAATAAATCATATTAAAGATATTACTAAGTATGGAGAAAATAAGGTACTATATGAAAGACTTGAAGATGGCATATTAAAAGTTACTACTATTAATATGTTAGAAAACAGGGAAGAGATGAAAAATGAAATAGAAGTGAAAAAACACCAAGATATAACTTCACTTGGTGATCATATATACTTTATAAAGACAGTGGGAAATGGAGAAGATTCTAAAGAAGTACTAGTAAAATATGATTATAATGGAAACAAGAAAGAAATATATTCAGACAATTATTTTACTTATACCATATCACCTAGTGAGGAGTATATAGCTGTAAACTCTATTGAGACTATAGTACTTATGAAAGGTGATGGAAGAATAGTTGAAAGATATAAGGATGTATTTAAATTTAAATATGAGAATGAATTTGTTAATTTTGTTGGATGGAAAGATAATATTTTATGGTTAGAAAAGGGTTCCCCAGGAGTTATTGGAGATGCCTTTTATAAAATAGATGGACATAACTTAAATATAAAGGAATATGATACCTCATCTTTAAGTCTGAACTCTGAATACGATTTAAATATGAATAGGGAAAAGTTAGTTTATAGTGACTATCCCCTTATGTTTGCTGTGGATCAATCAAAAGATTTTGCTAAAGATAATAGACCAGTAAATATATACTTATATGATTTAAATAAAAAGGAAAATAAGCTAATAAATACCATAAGAGGAAGAGAAGCTAAACCTGTTTGGCTAGACGATGAGACTATAGAATATAATGACCCTAATGGATATAGATCCACCTATCATGTGGAAAATGAAGATAATGTACTAGATTTAGATAAATCAGGGAAAAATGCCATAAATGAATTTCACCCCATAGTATTTGCATTTAAAGATAAGGATGGAGTTTTTTCTAAGGCCCATGTTCTTGGTGGTTCTAAAGATGGAAATTGGTATAGTATATACGATTTTAAAATGCCTACAGATTTTATAGAAGAAGATTATGTCCATACTCAATTAGTAAGGGGAGGAGAAAAATATAGGTTCTATTTTAAGGGGGAAGAAATAGGAAAAGTAACGGGAGATAACCCTACCTTATATATATCCCAGGCTAGTGGAGAATCTATCCTCAGTGTAAAGATACCTACCATAATAGAAAATAGGGGAGATTTTATAATAGGTATAAATGGAGATTGGAATGGTGTACCAAGAAAAATAGAAGAACTACATGTGGATAAATCCTATTTAGTTGATCTAGACAATGATGGCAAGAATGAAAAAGTATATATGGAAGAAATTCAGTCACCTGATAAAGAGAAGGCTAAAAAGTTTCAACTTTATATGGAAAAGGAAGGAAATTCAATATTTGTAGAGGATATATCCTCAGACATGATCTATTCTAATGAATATAGAGTTTATTTTGCAGACTTAAATGGAGACTCTAAAATGGAAGTTATAACAGTGTCTATTGGACACTATATGAATGTGACTATATATGAATTAGATAACTTGAGAATAAAATCTGTACTTAATTTTTATGAGGGAGATTAATCATTCAGAATAGTTATGAGTTTTAAATTAGAATAGGAAATTTCTATTAGACACTATTAATACAATTATTTACAATTGAGACGAAGAAGAGTTTAGGAGGGGTATTATGAACAATACTAGAAAAATCACTTTTGTCTCATTGGGAATAGCTATCAATGTGGTATTAGGAACAATTACACATATGCTAAAGTTTTCAAGTCTATACTTGGACACGGTGGGAACCATATTTACAGCATGTATTTTAGGACCAGTTTATGGAGCCATATCAGGGGGACTTACTAATATAATTCAAGGAATCATAACAAATCCTAAGACCATGCCCTTTGCATTAGTAAATATTGTGGTGGGTCTTGTGGTGGGATATATAGCTAAAAGATACGAATTTAATTTTAAAACGGCCCTAATTACAGGAATCATATTGGCCATAGTTGCACCATTAATAGGAACTCCAATAGCCGTATATGTATTTGGTGGAATAACTGGGGATGGTAATGATGTTATATTTACTTGGCTAGTTAAATCAGGGCAAAAGCTCATGCCAGCAGCATTTATTCCAAGGGTAGTATCTAATATTATAGATAAAATAGCTAGTTGTATATTTGTGTCATTTTTACTTGTAAGATTAAAGCCTATAATACCTAGGGCAAAGGCATAAGGTCTTTTTATGGAAAGAGAAAAAAATCTCATATTTTTATCCCATTGTATATTAAATCAAAATGCTGTAGTATATCCCCTAGCAAGAGGAAAAGGCACTTATAACCATGTAGTAATGGAGATTATGAAAAGGAACATAGGTATAGTACAAATACCCTGTGCAGAAATGATTCACAAGGGAATAGAAAGAAATCCCATGAGTAAGAAGGAATATGATACTAATGAATATAGAATTTTATGTAAAGGCCTTGCTAAGGATTTAGTATATACTATAAAAAATTATATGGAAAATGGATACAATATTATTGGGATTATAGGAATAAATAAAAGTCCAACTTGTGGAATAAGGGGAGACATGGGAATATTTTTTGAAGAGCTATTTGATATTTTAAATAAATATGAAATTGAAATGAATTACATGGATGTACCAACGAGTTATATGGAACATGAAGAGAATAGAGAATTCATGAAAGAATTGAGGGATTTTTTAGACCTAGCTATTAGATAGCTAGGTCTAAATTGTGTGAAGCATAGGTTTATAGATTTCGTAACACTAAGCTTTCTTTATACAGTAACTTGCCTATAAGGGAAAACATATATTTATTTGAAATAAAGAACTTACAATATCTTCAATTTAGTATATAATAGTCTTAGGCATATTCAAAAAATAAATTAGTCATTTCACTGGTTATTTGAATTATTTTCTTCGTTATGGAGTCGTTTACATATGTTTAATATGCTCACTCACCATGCCTTGAAAATAATTCAAATCCCTCAGGGACCTGACTAGTTTATTTTTTTCATATGCCTTACATGCAAAATATAAGGGCATAAATATAGGGAGTGAAATGGGTGTTTAAGAAAGTAAGAAGTATATTTTTAGGAGCAGCTATAACAATTATACTAAGTACTAATATTACTAATGCCATATCTGATCTAATGTATGAGTACAACAAAACTGGATTAGAATTAATGGATGAAGAAAAGTATGAAGAAGCAATAGGATATTTTGAAAAATCATTGAAAGAATCACCAAAATATAAGGATGATTTTTTAAAGCACCCTAAGAAAATATATGAAAAAGATGATGAATTATGGGATACACCTCTTAATAATTTAAGTTGGGCATATTATGAATTAGGGGATTATGAAAAAAGTATTAAATATATAAAAGAATCCCTAAGGATCTTACCTAATGATCATGTAGAATATTTTAATGGGGCAAAGGCCTATTTTGAATTAGGTCATGTTGATAGGGCACTAGATTATTATAAAAAAGCAGCAGAGACTACAACAGAATATTACGAATCCTATTTTGGAATGGGAAGATGTTATTATGAAAAGGGAGAATATAAAAAAGCCCTAGAAGCCTTTAATAAATATTTAGAATACAATAAGGATAGTATAAATACCCATTTATTTAAAGTATATTGTTATCTTTATGATAGCAAAGAAGGGGAAGCTCTTACATATATAGATAATTTAATGAAAACCTATCCTGACAATGAAAATATATATTATGACAAGGCCGAAGTTTTAAAGACCATAGGAGATTATGATAAAATTAAAGAATTCTATCATGATTATATTGAAAAATTTTCTGAAAAAGGAAATTTAGAGTGTGAAATGGGAAGAATGGCTTATGGGGAAGGACGATTTGAGGATGCACTAAATTACTTTAAAAGGGCCATTGAAAAGGATAGGAAAAATGAATATTATCATGTTGCCATAGGTTATACCTATAGGGAGTTAGGAGAATTGGAAAAGGCCTATGAATATGGAAAAAAAGCTATAGACCTAAATAATGATAGTTATACTGCATATACCCTATTAGGCGATGTGGAAATAACTAAGGGAGATTATAAAAGGGCTATAGAAAATTTTAATAAATCCATAGATTTGGAACCTGATTTTGAAAGTGCCTACGAAGGAAAATTAGCATCCCTTTATTTGAATAAAAGATATGAAAAGGTAATAGAAATTGGATTAGAGTATGAAAAAATCTTTGAAAAGAATTATGGAATTTCCTTGTATCTAGGAAATAGTTATTTTCAATTATTAAAGTATAAAGAGGCCATAGATGAATACAAAAACATATATAGTATAGATCCTGAAAATAGTATGGTTTTAAGTTCCATAAGTATGTGTTATTTGTATTTAGATGACTTTAACAATGCTGGGGATTTTGCAGATAAGTCATTAAATATAGATCCTATAGATACTAATGCTTTATTTGTAAAAGAGTATATACAGCAGATGGATAAACCTATAATAGGTTTAATAGATGAGTTATTTAAAGAAGAATATTTATATTATGGACAATTAAAAGATTATGATAAGGAAATAAAAGGTTACTTAAATAAAAAGGATTTGTCTAATGAAAAGGTGGACAAATTACTAAGTGAATTAAAAAAGGAAGACGATATTTTCACATATAGTATTTATGGTAAGGACTATGATTCTATGTCAAAGGAAGAAGAAGAAAGTAAACTCTATACTTGGGTAGATAAGGAACTATCCTATGTGAAGATAGATAATTTTTATTTAAATACGGATGAACAATTTATAAAGTTTATAGACTCTATAGATAATTCAGAAAAGAAAAAGTTAATAATAGATCTACGTTATAATCCAGGAGGTACTACGGAAAGTGCCAATGTCATATTAGATGTATTATTGCCAGAGTGTGTTGTGAGTAGTACCATAGATAAGAATAATAAAAAATATGAGTACATATCAGATGAAGCTCATACTAAATTTGAAAAAATATATATATTTGTAGACAAAAACACGGCAAGTGCAGCAGAGTTATTAACCTTAGGATTAAAGGACAAATTAGAAAATGTAACTATAATAGGTGAAAAGACCTTTGGTAAGGGTGTAGGTCAAGTTGTTTATGATCATAAAAAGAAGCATATATTATTAGCCATAGTAAATCACAAGTGGTATGTGGGAGATAAAAATGTATTAGGAGTAGGAATAGAACCAGATATGAAAGTATCAGGTCCCACAAAGGAAGACTATTTTAAATATGTGAAATAAATAAAAACTCCTCTGATTAAAGGGAACCCTTTAATCAGAGGAGTTTTTTCTTTAAATGTTCAATTAAAGCACACAAAATCCTCACATTTAATTTCTATAATATAGTTACAGACAAGGAAAAGAAAATAAAGAAATTATTAAAGAGGAGAGATTAAAATGAAAAAATTAATAGGATTAGCTCTAATAGGAACTATGTTACTTTCAACAGGAGCTTCATTTGCAGATAATACAGAGGTAATAAAAAGAGAAGGATTCAAAAAAAGACCAGGAATAGTTAAGAAATTTAACAAGGAAAGGGCAATAGAGAGAATCGAAAAATTACAAGAAGAAGGAAAGATAACAGAAGATAAGGCTAAAGAGATGATGGAAAGGGTAGATGAAAGACAACATCTTGGAGAAGATTTCAGAGATTTATCTAAGGAAGAAAAGATTGAGAAAGTTAAAGAACTAGTGGATGAAGGAAAGATAGATGAAGATAGATATGATGACATAGTAAAGAGAATAGAGCAAATGGAAATATTAAAAGGTTTAAAGGATCTATCTAAGGAAGAAAGAAAAGAAAAAATTCAAGAACTAATTGATGAAGGTAAATTAGATGAAGATTTTGTTAAGAGATTCAAAGGTGGTCATAGAGGCCATGGTGGACATGGAAAAAGACCTGCACCACTTGGAGAAGATTTCAGAGATTTATCTAAAGAAGATAAAATAGAGAGAATAAATGATTTAGTAGAAGATGGTAAGTTAGAGACGGAAAAAGCAGAAAGAATCATAAAGGCCATAGAAGAAGGAAAAGTCTTTGAAAGAAGAGCAAGAGGAGAAATAGGACAAAGAAGAGCTCAATAATTAAACTAAAAAATCCCCACTGGGGATTTTTTTATTTGATAATATCTATAATAAAACGGGAGAACCAGGGCCTAAAGGAAGACCTATTAGGAACCAAAGAACTATTTGGATAGACCATAATATGAAAAAGGCTATAGTATAAGGAAGCATGTTTGCTATGAGGGTTCCCATTCCTAGATTTTTATCATATTTCTTAGCAAAGGCAACTAATATGGCAAAGTAAGGAAGAAGTGGAGTTATTACATTAGTAATAGAGTCTCCTATCCTATAGGCCATTTGAGTTAGGGCAGGACTAAATCCTAATAACATGAACATGGGTACGAATATGGGGCTCAAAATGGCCCACTTAGCAGAACAACTACCCACAAATAGATTGATTAGGGCAGATATGATTATAAATGAAACTAAAAGAATTGGAGCTGGAGCACCTAAGTTCTTTAAAAAATCTGCCCCCTTAATAGCCATTATGATACCTAAATTAGACCAATTAAAATAGTTTATGAACTGGGCTATTACAAAGGACAATACTATATAAGGTCCCATTTCAGCCATGGCCTGACCAAGGATAGCCACAATATCCTTATCACTTTTTATCTTTCCAGATACCTTACCAAAAACATAACCTGGAATAAAGAACAATAAAGTAATAAGGGGAACTAGACCCTTCATAAGGGGAGAACTAAAGGATAATAATGAACCTGTCTCTGGATCTCTTAACAATCCACCTTGGGGCATAGCCAAAATTATACATAGGATTAAGTAAGCCAAAGTGGCAATACCAGCATATTTAAGACCTTTTACCTCAGATTCTGTAACCTCTTCTACCCTTTCAACTAGAAAATTTC
Organism: Anaeromicrobium sp.; assembly: GCF_025210435.1. Lineage (GTDB taxonomy): Bacteria > Bacillota > Clostridia > Peptostreptococcales > Thermotaleaceae > Anaeromicrobium. The sequence goes on along the minus strand of NZ_JAOART010000067.1, from coordinate 5,665 downwards.
CCTTTCCCATTCTAGGGGCTACAACCTTTGTAGTAACTAAAGTGGCAGTGGCAGTTAGTAATATAGTAGATACTATTAGGAAATACCAGTTACAGGCAGGATTTACTACTGCACTAGGGTCTAGCAGTTCTGCTGCTGATTGGGTAAAACCTACTACTAAAACATCCAATGAATTTACTAATAAATTTGCACTAAACCCTCCAGCAACAGAAGCATAGGACACCATCATTCCAACTAACGGATTCATACCTGCAGAGGCAAATAACATGGCAGCCAATGGAGGCATAACTATAAAACCCGTATCTGCAGCAGCATTTGCCATAATAGATGTGAACACTACTAACATAACTATCCTAGATTTTTTCACATTAGATAAACTTTTCCTAAGAAGGGCAGAAAAAAGTCCAGTTTTCTCAGCCAACCCAACCCCCAATATACAAGTTAAAACTAACCCTAAAGGTGGGAAGTTAGCAAAGTTACTAACGGCATTCATAAGCATTTTTTGGATACCTTCTTTAGATAAAAGGTTAATAACAGTGATAGTTTTATTCGTTAGGGGATGAACAGCAGATACACCCATTAAGGATCCAATAAATGATATTAAAATAGCTATAAATGCAAGCCATACAAATAAAGTAAGTGGTTCAGGTAATTTATTTCCTGCCCGTTCAAGCCAATCTAAGAAGGTATTGAATTTACTTTTTTTCCTTTTCACACTTTCCATATCATATCCTCCCTATAAAAATATATTAATTAATCTTATTGTTAATAGGAATAGAATATTCTATATTTTACTTATTTTCAAAACTATGAATAAATAAAAATAAAGAGGATATGATAAAAGGATTCATAAGGCTTTTTAAAGGAGATAAAGGGCATATTGTCGAAATATATTGAAATGGAACAGGAAAAGAAAATGATTGAGAGGTGTTACTTATGACAAAGGAACAATTTGAAAAATTTTTAGCTAAGGTATATGAAGAATTGGAAAATAAACAGGAAAGTTTGTTTAGTGATTATAATATAGGAACATATGAAAGCTATTGGTTTAATCAAAATTCTAAGACTTTACAGTTTAAGAATAATGAAAAAGTAGAACTAGAATTTAAAATTGTATGTATTGGAACATGGGCTCATGAAAAAGGTACTTGGATGTGGAGTTGGGCAAACGAAAGCTTTACTGAAGATATAAGGAAAGATTCTGAAGAACTGAAAAAATTAAAAGAAATTACTAGATATGATGCATTTGAAATGGAAGCCTTCCAATGTGATGAAAATACAGCCTATGAAATAACGGCCATAAGTGTAAAACATCTAGATGCCTTAGGCATGTATAAAATGCCAGGAGAAAAAAGTCATCTGTTTGTGGCATTAATGAAAGAATAAGAATCAATCAAAATAGACTATAAAAATAATTATTATATTGTGTAATAAGAAAATATCGTATATAATCAGCTTTTAATATACGGAAAAACATAGATTTCTGGTGTATAAACTTGCTTTATGTGTGCCTATTTCAGGAAACTATTGAAAATCTTTTCCACCCAAGTCCTTGTCACAAGCGAAAGTGTGAATCTTCGTAGATAGGTTCATGTGTCATGTCGGAGTAGCATAGGATGTTGTGACGTTCCAGGGTTCCAAAGATTTTCAATATTTTCCCTTATAGGCAAGTTACTGTATAAAACAAATTTTAAACTAATAAATCTATAAATAAATATTAAGATATAAAGAAACTTATATATTTGGGAGGAAAAAATGAAAAATAGCATAAATATTATAATAGGAATAGCATTATTTTTTATCCTTGTAGGTTGTAATAATATTAGTAAAAATAACAACAATCCAGTAGTAGCCAAGATTGAAAAAATAACCAAGGAGAATACTGCAAAAGATATTTCTTTTTTTATACCAGATGGGTGGCATATTTTAGAATCTCGCTTAGGAGAACCTGTTAAAGTTGAAGGTGATTTAAATAAAGATGAAATTACTGATGTGGTAGTAGTAATTGAGAAGGATGGAGAAGGGGATTTACTTGCACCTCGCTCTTTGTTAATAGCTTTTGGTAATTCTGATGAGACCTTTTCTCTATCAATTATGGCAGATAATGCGATTATGAGAGCCGGCGAAGGGGGAGGCTGGGGAGACCCCTTTGAAAGTATTTCCATTGATAGGGGTTCAGTGTTAATAAAATTCTTTGGTGGAAGTAATGTGAAATGGTATTACTCATATAGATTTAGATATGAAAACGGTGGCTGGTATATGATTGGAGCTACACTTGGTTCTACTGTTATAATTGGTGATTCAGTAGATTTTGAAGAAGAGGATTATAACCTTCTAACTGGAGATTACATATTTAAGAAATATGATGAACAAGGTAAACAATGCATAACTAAAGGAAATAGAGGAAAAAAGAAACTTGTAAATCTAAAAGATTTTCATGTTAATTCTGAGAGTACTTTTTAAGAATAGAATAAATGGCATAACAATGGATATGAGCAAAGGTTGTCAGATGATTCTTTTAGGGCTAGCCTAAGGAGGATTTCTAATAGGTCAGGCTTTGACCGCGCCGGATTTGCCATATAGATTACATAAATGATAATGACAAAAAGGGGACTAATATATGAAGACAAAGGAATTTTATGTGGTTAATAGTTTTGGAAAGAAGTCATTTGAAGGTAATCCAGCGGCTATATTTGTGGATGGTAATGAAATAAACGAAAAGAATATGCAGGCAATTGCTCGTCAAATGAATTTAGTAGAAACCGTATTTATTATGGAATCAGATAATGAAAAAGAATATGATTTTCAACTAAGATACTTTACTCCTATTAAGGAAGTACCCATAGCAGGTCATCCTACTGTGGCTGCATTCATTGCCCTTGAAGATTCAGGGAAGATAGATATTTCTAATAGGGATAAATATATAATAAAAACAAAGGCAGGTTTAAAAGCGATAAAATTACATAAAGATAATGGGAAAACTATAGTTATGATGGAATCTTCAAAACCAGTTTTTTATCAAGAGATTATAGATAGCCATAAGGTTGCAAAGGTCCTTGGTTTAGATGTGGATGATTTAATTGAAGATTTACCCGTTGAGCCAGTTCATACAGGATTGGGACATGTAATAGTTCCTGTAAAGTCAATGGATGCCTTAATGAAGGTAAAAAGAAATATTAAGGAGCTAAAAGAACTTTGCAGTGGGGTAAATATGAGTGAAGCACAAGTATTTACCTTTGAAACCTATGATAAAATATCCCATATACATACAAGAAATATATGCCCACGAAATGGAATCGAAGACCCAGGCTGTGGAATTGGTAATGCAGCAGTAAGTGCATATTTATTAAAAAACAAATATCCTAATGAAGGACAAATAAGATTAAAAGCTGAGCAGGGGACAATTGTAAATATGCCTTGTGTAATTGAAACCTATACTATTAGGGATGAAAGCAATCATATAAGAGTTTTGGTTGGTGGAACTGGAATAGTTATGATAAAAGGAGAATGTAATATTGAATAAGTAAAGATTGTATGCTACTAGGAATCCTAGTAGTATTTTTTTTATCTAAAAACATAAAATAAATACGAACATATGTTTGCGGAGAGGAGTGATGATTTCCATTAAAATACAAATGTAGTATAATTAGGAGGAAGCATTATGATAAATGTGGAAGAGAGAAATGGAAAAGAAATTGCAGTGTACTTTGACTATAATAAGGAATTTGTAAAGAAAATAAGAAGAGTAAAGGACAGACAATGGAATTCAGATGAAAAGTGCTGGGTAATACCCAATGATGATAAAAGCAAGTTAAAGCTATTCAATCTTTTTAAAGATGAAAAAATGAATTGTAATTATTCAATGGAACACATCCTTAAAGAATTAGAAGAATCATATAACTTTGATTTAGAAGGGCTGGTATATAAATTACGTGAGCAACTAGTTTTAAGGGGATTTAGCCCAAAAACTATAAAAGCATACATGGGGCACTCGCAAAGATTTTTGAAATTTTGTAATAAAGTAGTAGATCAATTGACAAAAGAAGATGTGGAAAAATATATGTATGTCTTGTTAAATGAGAGTAATAATAGTCATTCATATGTAAATCAAGCATTAAGCTCCATAAAATGTTTATATAAATATATACTTAGAAAAGGAAACATTTTATATGAAATCCCAAGACCTAAGAAGGAAAAGAAATTACCTAATGTATTAAGTGAAAAAGAAGTGATAGATATTTTAAATTCAGTAGAAAATAAGAAACATAAAGCCATATTATTTGTCATATATTCAGCAGGTCTTAGACTAGGAGAAGTTATTAGATTAAAAGTTGATGATATAGATAGCAATAGGATTATGATTCATATAAAGCAAGGAAAGGGAAGAAAGGATAGGTATACCCTATTATCAGATAAAACACTTAAAATTCTTAGGGAATATGCAAAAGAATATAGACCAAAGGACTGGCTTTTTCCAGGTGGAAATGAAGGTGAACATCTACATGAGCGGTCAGTTCAGAAGGTATTTAAAAGAGCATGTGAGAAGGCAAAGATAAAGAAGAATGCAACGGTTCATACTTTACGGCATTCATTTGCTACCCATCTGCTAGAAGGAGGTACAGATCTTAGATATATACAAGAATTACTGGGCCATAGTAGCTCAAAAACTACAGAAATCTATACTCATGTAAGTAAGAAAAGCATAAGAAAAATCGAAAGTCCATTAGATAGAATATTTAAAGGAATGGATTAGAGAAGTAACAGAAATAAGTAAATATTCACGAACCAGTTTCGCTAATCCATCCATGGATAAATAGCGAAACTGGTTCGTGAAATGAGTAGTTAGGCGAAAGTGATTTTGCTTAGAATTAATGGATAACTATAAATTATATGTATTGTATTAAACTTGTTACATTTAATAATGAAATCTTTTAATAGAAATCTATTTTACTTTTAGAAATAATAAAATGAAATATGCTAATTGCAACTATATAATAAAATATATTTGAGATGGAAACATAAATCATCATTCCATCTATTATTTTAAACCATGATAACTTACGTTTATATTAAGTGAGTGAATTCATAATTGTATTGATTGATAATGGAATGTTGAAGTTAGTTGATTGGAGGGGTTTAGGTGAGTATTTTTAGGTTTGGAGAGATGAATAATAAGAACTTATGCAAACTAATTTGGATATTTACTACCATGTTAGTATTAAGGAATTTATATATTAGGATAAGTATTTTTGAAGGAGCATCATCACTAACAAAATTTAAGTTTCACTTAGGAGTTTTTTATACATCTTATATAGAGCCTTTAGTCTTTATATTTCTTTTTAAGTTTATATGTGAGTTGATTTATAAGTTTTTAGAAAAAAAGAATTGAGAAGCATATTAGATATAAAAGAACCAACTTCGCCTAACATACTATTTTCAGACATTCCACTAAAATCATGTGGAACATCGCAATATAGCAAGGACGTTAGTACGCCAAGCAAAGCTTGGCGCTTCTGATAGGGTAAGAGTCCCTATAGGGTAAGGTCTAACCAACCACCCTTATCGAGTGTTGCGCCGAAGCTGGCGACAGCCAAGGTGAAGTGTACACAGGGCATCATGTAGACCACAGGGGAGACCGTAATCCCTGAAGCATATTCAGCTCCGT
>NZ_JAOART010000066.1 GCF_025210435.1 Anaeromicrobium sp. | reverse complement strand
TAAAATTATACTTATATCCAACAACACTTTGCCCATAATAACTTCCGCCTTCTTCAAGAAAAATTGGTTTTAGTTCTTCATCCCTCTTATATTCACCATAAGTATCCTTATATAGCGAATCCAATATTTTGTATGCTATAATCATCTTATTTCCAAACTTAACTAAATCTATATGTGTTTGTTCTGTAAAAACGGGATGTATTGAATATATTTTATTACCAAGCCAATCCTTTTTAGTTGAAATTCCAAATGGATACCTAAATGAGTCCGATTCTCTATCAATATCATTAATGTCACCGAATAGCTCTAATAACCAGCAAAATGAATCTTCATCTACTCTAATATCTGATTCAATATATGGCCTTATTTCAAGTAATAAATTGTGTAAATTATGCTTTGTTCTTTTAAGAAACTCACTTCTGTCTTCTATATTGGTAATATATTTAAATGCAATTGCTTTTAAAATCAACTCGATACTGTGTCTAAACAAATAAGCAACGGCGAAAAAGTAATTATCCAATTTACTTATGCTAGCTGATTTAAGTAAATACTCAGTAAGTTTATATGCCGATAATTGAAATTTCTCAGCATACAACTTCAATAAAATACCTAAGTCGTTACTATTTTCTATTTTGATGATTTTACCATTATCAATTTTATAAATATCTGCATTTGTCCCAATCCACTTCAATTTATCACTCCTCACGTAATATTTATATTCGTCTGCAATAGATTCTCTAGTATCAAAAGGACTCTAAATCAAGAGTCCTTTTCTCTACCTAAAAATATCATCCAATAAGATCAAAATTTTTATCTAATATTTATACAAATACAAGTTCACCCTTTTAAATAGTAAGATGATAAACTCAGTTTTTCAATTTTATTTAGTGCCTATAATACTCCTCTAATGCATCCATCATATCTGCTTCTGCTAATTCCCTAGCTTCTGCTTCTTCTTCAAATGGATCTTTATATTCATAATCTATCACTTGAAATGAATCTACCGTAACTCTAGTATCTTCTTCCAACTCCATTTTTTCTACATCAATTGTCTTTCTAATGTCAAGCTCTATTAATACTTTTAATTCAATACTTCCCATATCATATTCATCATCTTCTTCATCTTTATGGGAAAGTGAAACATTTACTATGCCTTCTAATGTCACATAATACACTGCTTCTTTTTCAATAACTTCAAAATCTACATCTTTTACTTCATAATCTACATACGAAACATCAGAATCATTGCAGGAATAATCAATGTAACTCTCATAATTATATTCATGATATGCTATTGTATCTGTTATTTCTTCATCTACTTCCTTTATAAGATGTTCCTCAACATATCTTTCAGCATTTAATTCTAGTTCTGTTATATACGAAAGCACATTATAATATTTAGAAGTCGAGGAGTAAAAATCTCTTAATGTTAAAAAATGAATATTTTTGTTGTTATTATATCTTTTAAATTCCTCAATCAATTCTTTTCTAGGTCCAATTAATTTGTCATTCTCTATTTCCCACCAATCAGGCTTTTCATCATTTGTTATAAATATTATCTCTCCATTATTACTACTTGAATATCTTATTATTTCTTTCCATACAAATAAATCTCCAAATGCCCTCAATCCGCTTTTTTCTTTTGCATCTTCGTATCCTGGTGGTATATGATACTTATATCTTGTTTCCCCTTCTTTAACTATTTTAATTTTATCTACAATATCAAACCCTTTTCCAACTTTATCATTATCTTTTATCATTTCAATATATTCTTCTACTTTGTCCTCTTTTAAAAGTTTATTATTGTCTTTTACTTCATCATCCAATGTATTCATATACTCTGTAATCATATTTCTAAGTTCATCTACTTTATTTTTATAGTCATTTTCTAAATTGCTTACATTAGGAAAATGAAATTTCCTATATCTATAAAATTTTTTCTTTATATCACTTTCCAATTTTTGTATAGGAACATTTAATTCAATTTTTATATTCTTGTATTTATTATGTTGCTTTCTTTTTTCTACATCTTTATTATTATAATACTCTTCATATACTTGTTTAGGTATCCATACCTTATGTTCTATTTCACAAAGTAAGTTTAATATATCTTTACTGGAATTTGTTGATAACCTATATAGTTCCAGAAATATATTAGCATCCAATATAATTGTATTATTTTCGTCATTAATTAGCTCTTCATATTTATCATAACCTATCACTTTCCATCCCCCTCTTCTCTATAAAACACCCTTTAAATTATTATAATCCTTATGTAAAAATTAAACTATGAGTTGTTCCCATTCATCTAGGTATTTATAACTGTTATCGTCTATTTCTCCATTTGCTAGTTCTCTGACTACAAATTTATAAAGTGCCTTTCCATTACTAGATGTTTCTCTCAAATCTTTTTTTGGAACAATAAAATAATAATTTTTTTCATACCAATAAGCTATAACATAATCACAATTATCATATTCATTCTTTGTTACAGTAAACTGAACTGTTCTCTTCTGTTTTTCATTTGAAGTGGTATACAATCTTTGTCTTGTTTTTACTTCTACTTTTACTTCTTTATTTCCATTTAAAAACAAAATATCATATCCTGCTCCACTTAGATTTTGAAATACCTTACAATCAGGGAACTCCTTTGTTAAAAGAAACAATCTAAACAATACAGACTTTTCCCCTATTTCCATAAGTAAATGTTGTATATTTGGGGGTAACTTATTTTTGTTTTTCATCATTGTCTTCCCTTCGTTATTACTATCTTATTAAAATACTCGATTCTTTCATTGCCTAATATATACCATATTAATACAAATTTTGTGAGTCCACAAGTTTTTAAATCATTAATATAAGAAAAGATGCTCTCTGTTGAGCATCCCTAATTAGCTTTTAAGTCTTTAAATTCAAATATTATTCTTTGTTATGTATTGCCATACATTTATACCAAATCTATAAGCCACAGATATAACTGTTTGTCTATAATGAATTTTATGTCCTATTAGTTCAGTTATCTTCGAAGGCTCCAGTGGTTTGCCTAAAACCTGAAATCTATCTAAATGCATATAATGCTCATCATTTTCTACTCCATCATAGTCTGCCTTTTCAACTATTCCAGTAGCAACTCCTCTAGCTATTATTCCTTCTCCACTTTTATATAAAAAAACTATATCATTCGGTTCAATTTCATCAATATAATATTTCCAAGGATCACAATAAGCCGAACATTTTTTATTCGATATCATATCATTTTCACAAATTGTATTATTGTTAAAATTTGTATTTATTATATAAACTCTTGCCATGAATATTTTCCCCCTTCAAAAGTCAAAATCATCTCAAACCACCACATAGACGCCTGAGTTCCTCTATCTCACTCTGATTATAAATTGAATTAAATAAATATGTTGTGTTATTGCTATAGCCACGCCCTCCATTAGCAGTAGCAAAGATATCGGTTTCTTTTTTTCCTATTATCCTACTTATCAAATAATTAAGTCCTTTATTACTTAAAAAAAACTTATAAATATTCCTTGTCATTTTAGATAATCCATATTCATTTTTTAACATTCTAACAATTTCATCAATACTTTTTCCTCTACCTTCAGTGAAAGTATTAATAGCTACTTTCCCTTCATAACCCACCTGTGTCTCATAATCTTTTGTTATTGACCTATTATCAAAACCACAGTTAAAGCTTATAGCATCAATATACTCTATCACTTCAATCAAGTAATTATATTGGGTGCTACTAATACAACATTGTGGATTATAAAACTGATTAATCGTTGAAAAAACAAGATTATTTACCAAATTAAAGTTTTCATAAGAAATATTCTTCAAATCTTGTATGGATATGACTTGTCCTCTATATTCATAAAAATCCTTATCCCCACCTACTTTAAAGAATCTAAAAAAGATATTTGCCTTTAGAGAAGGATCACTACTCATTATAATATATCCTGCATTAATCCCTATTTTATATCCATGCATAGGCTGAATTATAAAGCCAAATTGAGTATCTATATATTGATTGTTTTTTCTTACAAAAGGAATTAGTATATTATCATATTTCATTCAATTACCTCCACTTCTGAACATAAGAATCATTAATATGTTTATATCATCTTAATATATTCCAGTTATTTTTATAAGGTTCTAAATGTTCGCCTCTTCTTTTTTCATCTCCTCTTTTTCGTTGCTTCAAGTGTAAATCAAATTGTGTTTTGCATTGATTCCCATATTTTTTCACTATCTCTGAAGGAACTATCCAAATCTCATTATTTATCATATCTACAAGAGCATATATTAGATTTTTTCTTACTTGAAGCTCTCCACTAAATATAAACCATTTCTGATTTTTTTCTATTGGAGAATTATTGGATTTCACCTGTATTTCATAATATTTTTCTTCTGTTTTTGACTTTACCAAAAGGTCTATTCCTCTATCCAAAACTGGAATAAAAGGGACATAATTTCTTTTTAAAAGTTCTGTGATAACCATATGTTCTGCTGATTTTCCATCGAAAGCTTGTTGTTCTTTTATTGCCATTATTCTCATCATCCTTAAATACTAATGTTAATATATTTCCCATTCTTTATTTTTCAAAAATTCCACTGTTTTCCTTTCAATTTCTCCTTCTAAAATGTTCCAACCTTGACTTGCATAGATAGAATCGTTAAATCCACTATTTCTTAATTCTTCTTCTAGTTCTAATGTAGAAATTGTTATTTTAAACATCTTTAGCGTTTCCATATCTATTTTAATTCCACTAGCCTTATCATCTTCATCAATAATTAAACTTTTAGCTTTTGCTATTGCTATTAAACAGCCATTAAATGAAAACACTACATTTTCCCCTGTATTTAATTTATCTTTAGCTATTTTATTTCTTTCTCCTACAAAATAAAAATTCCCCCTTTGCCAAGGTAAGACATTTTCAAAGTATGCTTTACAAGCCTCAATACTATCAAATCCAAATACATCCCCAGACATTTTAACAATCCTCATTTCACTACCCCCCTTTGATTTTATCAATTCCTATATATCCATTCCTTTACAACTAAAAAATATCTTTGATTTTAATGTAAATATCAATCAAAGGTTCATACCCTAATATAATAGTAATTACAGAACTAATCAACCCAATCAATGTTATAAACATAGCAATTATCTTTACAAAGAAATTATCTGATAACCTATTATATGTATGATATTTTATCAGTCCAGACCAATACACGAAAGATATAGGTAATACTACCAAAAATCTTATACCTTCCCTAAGCCATACTATCGGATTCTTTATTTTGGAATTCATATTTTCTTCAGAGTTTTCTAAAACCCCAATATATGTTACTAAGCTATCATCTATCATTCTAATTAACTGCCCCAAATTATCATCAAAAGAGAAGCTTCTGCTAAATAAATTTCGTGATAACGAATACTCCTTCATAATTTCTGATAAACCATTATATATTATTGGATAGTTTTGATACATTATAGTTGAAAATGGTGGCTGAAACATACTTGTAACACCATATCGTCCCATCATATTTTGCATTTTAGCTGATTTCATTCTAAGCCATTGATACAACTCTCCATCTATATTCTTTTCAAATAATTCATCACAAAATTCTCTATATTTATTAGTAAATTCAATTGAAAAATCTCTTTTGCTTGATAGTCTTCTATGCTCTAATATTATCTTTATAATACCAATGACACAAATACATACGATAATTAATATTGTAATCCATTTTTCCATATTTTCACCCTATTCAATATCTTCCTCTATGTTTTTTAAATCAAAGCATAGCTCATCAATACATTCACCTACTTCTTTATCTGCTGGTGCATATCGAATACTTATCTTATCTCCTATTTCTAGCACTTCTAATTTTTTCATTACTTTTTTACTATCTGCTATTTTCACTTTACCAAATCGTCTTATTACTTTACCAATTTCAAATGCTTGTCCAAATATACTAATACTTACATCTATCATTTCATAAGTTAATGAAAAAGCTTCATTATTATTACATAGTTTAATCGTATCCTCTTTAAATTTCTTGTTAATCTTAAATTCTATTTTACATCTAGTAAATTTTCCACTAACTTTTTTATTCTTTATTCCCTCTGCTAGAATTTCTGCATTGTTCATATCATAATTAAATACCTCATCAGGTATTTCGATTTTCATATCATAAAAATCTTCTATTGTTTTCAAATTTTCAAGAAACTTTTTTTCCTTTTCTACATCTCCAAAATCAGAATTATAACTAAGATTATCCAGTAATCCGTTTATAAGCTCTTCTCCATATTCTAGAGAAATAATTTTTATTTCATTTTCTTTCTTCTTACTCGTCATAAAAGATATACACATTAAATTAGCTGTTACATCTCTTTTATATTTTTCATTGACTTCTAAATTGAAATTACATTTCTTATTCTGAGTATCCATTTTCATTTCAAAGTATAATCTTGTATCCTGCTCAGCATTACTTATTATTAGTTCACCTTTATCAGTAATTTTCATAACCCTTAACAATACATAATCCATTGTGAATTTACTATTTGAGAATATAATTTTATAAGGTCTTGCTGGAGGAAACTCTTTATGTTCTATTTTATATTTCATATTTTGAATATTTTCAGGACTAAATATATCTTCTTGATAAGGATCAACAACATCACCTAAAACTCTTCCAACCTCTTTAACATTTATTTCTATATCTTCTTGATTTCTATATGAATAAGTTATCAATTCATTTATAGAAGAAAAATGTTTATATTTTTTTGGTATAGTTATCTTCCCTACATATCGTGGAGGATATTTTTCAATAGCTTCTCTTGAATTAGGTTTACTTACAAATACCAACTTTCCATTTCTATTTTCAATTTCTGTAGAATAATAAGGGTATAAAGGATGGTGTCCTACTACCGATTTTCTTAAGTTATTTAATAAATCTATAGCCTCATCTATTTTTCCTTCACTTAATAATTCTGATATAGAATTCATTAAATCATAATTATAAGAATTAAATGCCAAATTTGAGTTTTGAGCTATCAGTCCAAAATTGTCTCTATTCTTTATTTTTTGACTTGACATTAAATTCCCCCTCTATTTTAGTATCCTGAAAAATAAATCCATGATTATCTTTCGTTTTAATACTATTCTTTTTAGACTGGTTATCATCTTTAGTGAAAAAGAACACTATAAATCCTCCGATAATGCTTATTAACAAAGCTCCTATTATAGTGGATGGGTTCAAAATATCATTTAAATTCATATAACTCCCTCATTTTTTTATATTAATTTTGATTTTAATATAATTGTAATAATTCCCAACAAATCTGTCAATTAATTATACAGAACATACGTTTTTGTATATTCTAAAATTTCTTTTCTACTCAAATCATTCTATCTATGTGAGCTGTTTTTTAGATATTAAAACCTATAAAAAATATGCTGATTATATTGCTTGTGAAAGTGAAATCTGGATTGCCGATATGCCTGAACACATAATACATATGAACGGTGATAGATTTATTGGTCCTAGATAATAACTAACCCATCACTCCCTTTATATAAGCGGATAGAGGTTTCTTGATTAATTATTTATTAATAAGCTTGCCAATCTTCACTTTATTATAAAATTTCTTTTGTAGCCTAAAAATATTGAATTTACTTAAAAAGACACTTGAAATAAGTGTCTTTTGTATTATTAATTCCTTTCTTATCCATATGACTAAGCTTCATATACACCTATGTAATATTCTAAAATAAACAACTACTTTTAACCAACTACTGATATCGAACTCAAAACTTGTTTTGAGTTATTATACGGATATAAATAATTTTTATTAATATACTTATCAATAATTTCTTTTTCCCTTTTACATGTATTGGCTTTGAAATTAGAAAAACTTTCTTCAATAATCAATGGTATTTGATTTTTATACAGCTCAAGTTTTTCTTTCATCAATAAGTTCTCACAAGTTTTTATAACTGCATAATCTTTTATTTGCATTTCTTTACTTGAATATTTTATTCTATCTTTATAGTCATTTCTAAACTTATAATAGCTACTACCATCATTCATATAAACATTGTAATTATATGAAGGTATGTATATGTTTGTATTTCTAATTTTTCTTTCATAAAGCTCATATTTTAAATTTGGATGGCTTCTATATCCATGTAAAATGTATGCTACATTCTCTTCTAGCCAATCTACATTGAGAGAAGTATCCCATATTTCCACAACCCATTTAGGATTCATTTTTTCAATTATATAGTCATTATATAATGTGTATCCGTCTTTAAAAAACATTAGTTCTTGAGTTTTGAAGTTGTTTGTAACAATTTCTTTTAAAGTAATTCTATTAGTTTTCGTATTTAAAACTTTCATTTCATTTAATTCCTGAAAAAAATCCTCCAACAACTGCTCTTCTAATTCTTTTAAAAATGGCAGAGGTTTGGTTACCTTAAATCTACTTAAATCTAATTCTAAACTACCACTCATATCATCAATATGAATTATTGGCCAATTCTTTATAAAAACATTTTCTAAATTCAAATCATATTTTTCAGGTATTATTATTCCATTGCAAATCAAATTTGGGCTTAATACAGAACTATACTCCTCACTTTTTTCACTTTTCCACTTTAGAGGATCAATTTTATAATCATACGTCCACCTAACTTTATTAAATTCATTACAATATAGTTCCTTCCAATTTTCCTCTTCGAAATTTATTTTATTGCTATCTTCATTGTAATTTTGTATATTTATTTGAAAATCCACATCAGACATCTTATACCATTGATCAATTATAATATTGTTATTAATTAAACTCTTTTTAACTTCCTCTTTTAATAAAATTTTAACTTGTGTTCCTGAACCATCACTTATAATATTTTCTAATTCCTCATACTTTTTCTTATATATTGGTATTTCACTAACGGTTTTTACAATTTTAAATACATAGCCATATTTTTCATTTTTATTCCTTTTATCACTTTTTTTATAAGTTGTTACCTCTATCTTATCACCTAATAAAAAACTCGACAAAATACCAATCCCAAACCTACCATTTCTCACTATATCTTTATCATTATTAACTTCTTTCCATTGCGAACTTTCTACAAATGGTGACCCTATACTCAAGAAATAGTTTTTTATTATATCAATATCCATACCTATTCCATTATCTTTTATAATTAAATAATCTCCTTCTAATTCAATATCAATCTTAGAACTCCTATTTTTTCTTGATTTACAAGCATCTACTGCATTTTGAATTAACTCTCGAACTCCATACGATGGATTATCTCCATATAATGGTTCTATAAGTAAATTTTTCAGTCTAGAATCTAGCTTAAAAGTAATATCTTCTGTTACATATGTTGATTTGTCTAGCCATTGTTTTTTAAATATATTACTATCAATTCGTCTTATCGCAATCCCTAATTTACTAATACCATAGACTTCTCCTAAGACAGCCCAAGAATTATCCAGTTCATTCTGTATACTATTAATTAAGTTTTCCATGCTCAGATAAGTTTTCAATTCATTCGGATTACATGTTACAAATAAATTTTCTGGATTATCTATGACTTGTTGAATATCATAAACAGATAGATGTTTTTTAAATTCCAAAATAGACATTTCATTCTTAAATTTAATCAGCTTGAATTTATAAGGATTTACTCTATCATTAGTTATATGTAAATAATCTGATACCCTTAATACTACCATTAAAAACATCACATGCACTTTATAAGGTCTCTTCCATACATCGAAATATTTATCCTGTAAATATGGGTATGTTTCCCTTAAGTCCATAGAATGGCTTCTAGCTATAAAACCAGCCAAATCATATAGATGTATATATTTTTTTTCATTATAATTTTCGAAATTATCATCTCTTACTGGAAATCCATATATAGCAATCTCATGTGCTAGTCTTCCATGTTGCCTTCTAATAAATTCTCCTATTAGTTCTTTCTCATTTTCCCCTAGTGTTTCAAATTCTTGTTTGTCCTTTATGTTCATATATGATTGATTGAAAAATCTTCGTTGTTTTTCTTCATCATATTTGCTAACCTCATTAATATATTTTTCCCATTCTTCTTTCCAAGATTTTGTATCATAACTCTCAATTATATTCCCTGATCTTAATAATGTTTTAAACCCTTCAATTGATATGTGCATACCTAAATCATGAAATAAAATAGCTAATAACAATACAAATATATCTTCACTTGTTAATACCTTCCAACATTCCTTGGTGATTAATTTTTCTCCTGTATCTAACACATACTGTATATGTTCATTTGAATGATCCGTATACTCCGCAAACAGAGGCATTTGTTCTAAAAGAAAATTCTTGTATTTATCAAATATAACTAAAATATCTCCTTTATAACCGCTTTTAAGTTTCTCATCAAAGACTTTTGGTATTTTTATTTCTTTCATTTTTTATCCCCCTAGTATACTTCATAGGATTTCAATATATTTTGCTTTTCTCACTAATATCAATTGATGTAACACCTCTTGCTTTTCCTTTTTCACATTTTGCCGTGATAACAAAATTATCAGTCTTATATATCTGTTCAATAGCCATCTTCTGACGAGGTATAGAATAAATCGTGCCCTTTATCTTTCCAGCTATTTCTTCTTTAATTATATCATCAAGTTTTGATAACTTTTCGCCAATTAACTTATCCTCAAACAGGCTTCTAACATATTCTATATCTGAACTTTTCTGTGACAGCTGATATGTATTACAGTCAATTATTCCTTTAATTAATCCTATTGCATCATCAAAACTTATTCCACTCTCTTTTGTTATTCCATTTTCCAAACAAGTAACTTTATATTCCCTATGTCTATTCTTAGACATCTCACATTTAAATGTATAACCATCAATTTGTCTTTGCAACTGTTATCCCCTTTCTCTTAAACAAAACATTTAAGAAATTAATAATAATCAAAAATTGTAACAGTTAATGAATCTGATAAAGCTACAATAAATGATTACACGCTCCTATACACTATACTAATCTTTTGCTAAAGTATATAATTACGACAGTTCACATTATGTTATTTAGAATTTATCAATAATTCATAATCATTAAATACTGATTTTAAATCTATATATTTTTCATTCCCATCAAATAGACCATCATAATTCCTATAGTAGAATTTATGGTTATTCAAATCAGTATTAGCTTTTAAATACTCTATATCATTATTAATAGCTTCAATTCTAGTTTCAATCTCATTTACAATCTCAACGAGTTCCGCCTCACTATATTTCTCTATTAACTTATCCGCTTGACCTTCTATGTGTGGAGATACTATTTCCCCTTTATATTTAAATCCAAGGTATGGAAAATTATATTCTTTCTCCAAATGCAAAACATAAGCTTTATATATACTTTTGCTCCTATTCATTAAATTGAACGTTGAACCCTCTATTCGTATTTCTTCAAATTTAGCATTTGAAATTAAATTATCCCCTTTTTGAATAGAGCCCCCTAACGCTTTAGTCAAATCAGATATAATAATTCTTTCACTTAAATCATCAACTAATTGGTATAGTATGTCACTTCTCTTCTTAAAAACGTCACATCTTTGTGCAAAGTTCTTTTTCATTTCAGTTTCCCCCTTGTAGTTCTTATCCTCTTCTGAATTTTTATCCATAATATATATCCATAAAATGCTAATTAGATTGTATTCTTATCTATTGTATTTGTCAATATATAGTATATAATATAATTTTTTCACCATATATTGTATAACACTACTGTTTATTGTCATACTAATGTATAATCCCGACAACTATTAAAGCTCTGTAAATTACTTCCTTGCTATTTCTTTTTAATTTACACTCTCCTATAATACTCATGCCAAGCTTAAATATTATTTCTTCATTTTCAAGAAATTTTAAATTCAAATTCCTGTATAGCAACTGGTTTCCCTGTAAAATTTGTGTAATCGAAACTAAAAGCGTGTTCAGAATTTTTGT
This sequence comes from Anaeromicrobium sp., assembly GCF_025210435.1. Classification (GTDB taxonomy): domain Bacteria; phylum Bacillota; class Clostridia; order Peptostreptococcales; family Thermotaleaceae; genus Anaeromicrobium. The sequence goes on along the minus strand of NZ_JAOART010000066.1, from coordinate 25,255 downwards.
TACAAACACCAATATACCTTTCACTATTTTTTAGTTTTATTACATTAATTTTCCCATCACATTCAGGACAATCTGAATACGCTTTAATTAAAGAAACTTTTCCTTCTTTATCCAGTAAAAATAAAAAATCACCTAAAAAAGTGTTTACTCCCTTAAACCCTTGTTTTTTAAGAGTTCCTAATATATATAGCGATCCAAATCCTAATAACATAGACAATGAGGTCACATATGGTATCCATGAATTACTTCTTAATGCTGTAAAGTCTTTAAATAAGCTTACAACAGATGCTATGCTTCCAATAAAACCTATTAGTCCTACAAATCCACTAAACATAGATGCTTTTTTAATATCTAACGGTATTTTTTTAATCTTATCCATATTATATTTAATATAGTTCTGTTGATTATCTACATTATAATTTATATTATCAATGTGATACTGATGGTTATCCCCATTTCCTCCAATATTAACACTATTATTACCAGTGTTAATAGATTGACTTTTAGAAATACCTTTAACCAAGTTTGCCCCACACTTTGGGCAAAATTTATACCCTTCATCAACTATTTTCTCACCACAGCTATGACAATACACTAATGCTCCTCCTCTTCAGGTTAATATCTATATTATACCTCCAAATTATGCCAATTTCCAAATGATTATAACAAAAAGACACTAAATTTTATTAGTGTCTCTTAATAATTTATTTTTTGTTACAGTAAATTTAGCTATTTTCTTTTATTTTCATTAGAAATCATATATAATCTTTATCTCGTTTTAACTTCTATTTTAACTTCTTGCTTTCCGTTAATAAAAAGAATATCATACCCTACACCACTTAAATTCTGAAACACCTTACAATTTGGATATAGTTTAGTTAATAGAAATAGTATAAATAAAGCAGATTTTCTCCTATTTCCATCAATAAGTGTTGTATGTTTTGTGGCATTTTATTGTTATAAACCAGTGTTATTCACCACCATTTTCTCTTCAGAAATGTTCATATCATCTAACAAAGGCTTATAATCAGATTCTTTCAACTCTTTTAACGGTATACTCATCCAATCACTTAATTCAGTTAAAAAGTCTCCAATATCTCTAGTAATGTTGTTTATCCGTTTCAACTCATTTAATGGCTGAATTTTATTAATCTCAGTTTTAATTCTAGCAATAGAGCTTTCTAGTTCTTCTTCTTTTCTTTCCCAGTATTCAATATAGCTTATTCTACCTGTTGTAGAATAAATGTCAGCTCCTATAGCTAAGTTACTAAACTCTTGGTCATTTTTAATTCTTTCTTCATAATCTTTAAAATATCTTTTATCTTCATCCTTTAATATAATCATAAGTATCTTATTCTTATATTCTCGATTTCTCATGACCTCCATTACTTCATACATACAATTCTCTGACTTTAAGTAACTGTCACTAATAATCATAATAACATAGTCATGTTTCCCTACTTGTTGCATAAATTGTTTGATACTATCTTTATATTTTAGATCTCTTTCATCTCTGGTTAAGTCAATCCCTAATCCTTTAAAATCTTCATCTATCATATCAGCAATGTCTTTATTAGTCCATGAATAAGAGATAAATACCTTACTTGAATCAATTTGCTCTTCTTCATTTTCTTCCATATCTATAATTACATCTTCTAAATACTCTCTTATATAATCAATTAGATGTTTAGTAACTTCATTGTTAAATGCATCCATATGATCTTGAAATTTGTTACCTGAACCATACCCATGAGTAAATGGTATATAGTCACCAAAATTAGCTTATCCATACTTTAATAACTGATATATAAAGGCTATTTCTTTGTTTTTTTCTATTGGCAGAGGATATTTATTTCTCCAACCTCTGTTTCTACAAATTTCTTCTATATCGTAGCTTTCTTTATTATTTTCTTGAATAAATTTATATATCACATCATTAGATTCTATAAAATTTAAGAACCTGCTTAAGTCACCCAGACCATTGCCATATTTTGTAGATAATAGTCTTGAGCCATACATTCTAAATTCTCTAGCTATCTTTTTCAATTCGCTTTTACTCTTCATAATCTTTCACCCCACAGTATGAACAATATACCCCTAATAATCTATCTAGTTCACTAACTTTAATATGTTTATCACAACAGTTTAGTTTGACCTCTATTAATTCATCAATGTTTTCATAAATTTCCTTGATAGGAACATCTGGCTTTTTTCCTGCTTTCACATTAAAATTTTTGTTGCTTCTTGTGCTCCTTTCAAAATCTTTGAACATATCAAATATCATATTCATAGCTTCATTTTCAGCAATACTCATAGCTTTTTCCATTACTTCATCACTATAAAAATTGCTTACTTCGTTTGCTAATCCACAAACAGGGCAGTATAAATCAACTACATCTGATTCCTCAATTTCACTGGCATTTAATTTGAACTTTTGATTACAATATGGGCATTGAAATTTTACATATCCATCTTCGTCAGCAGGAATACTAATTTCAAATGTTTTGTATGACACCTATATCTCCTCCCACTTTTATTATTCTATTTCAATATCCATATCTTTAATGGATAAAACTAGATCAGAAATTTCTTTTATTTCATGTTCATTATCAAACTTTTTTAATCTGCTCATCGCTTCAATTGCTCCTAACATGCAATGTGAAGCTGTAAACATAATCAAGTTTATATCCTTTGTGCTTGGTAAAGGATTAAATTGCGTTATCTGACCTTCTTCATCAGTTTCAACATACTTTTCAAAGCTTCTTAGATCTACATGGACTTCACCACATAAATAGTAATAAGCATAATTATAATCAATCAATGAATCTGATAGCTCGGCCCACTGTTTGATCTTTAGTTTCTTTACATTGTTATCTTTGTTCTTACTTTTTAATTTATAATAATCTCTTAAATCTACTTTATTTGCTAGTTCAGAGAAAATATTATTTTTATCATAATTAATATTCTTTAAGAGTAATTCTCTATTTTTATCATCTGCCTCAAACAATTTATCACAGTTTTTTTCATCTTTTACTATTGCTTTTAATATAAATAAAAATTCTAAACCAGTTCTTGTAATTACTTTTGCTTCACTGTTCAATCCATGCTTATACATAATTACTGCTCCCTGAAAAGCATTGTGTATTTTTAAATATAATATAGTTGAAAAAACACCTTGCCTATCTAATGAATTAATATTAAATTTAGATTTTAATTGCTGTGCATATCTATTTATCTCCTCACATGTCTTAAAAACTTGTTTATGGTTTGTATAATTATCCTCTAAGATCCCTTCTACTTGTTTTCCTAAATATCCGTTAATTTTAAAAGGCATTTTATACATCCTTTCTCTGTTAGATTATTACTTTCATTATAACAAATGTTACCAAATGTTACCAAATATGTCGGCATATCTATAATGGATATTTAATAAAACCCCATCCCCTTATAAGTAGTTGAGGTTTTATTGATTGACTATTTATTAGCAAGCCTGCCCATCTTCATTATGATCAAATTCAAATACTACATTCTTATCAATATTCCCTACGCCATGTTCTATCTCGAAACAATTAAAGATTATTTTATTGTCTTTTGATATACAATAACCTTCGATCATATAGTCCACATCCTCTTGTCTATCAAAATCAGAATACAAGTAAAATAACCTTCCTTGATTACCTTTATTGGTTAAAAATCTCACATATCCATATTCTTTTTCAGTCCCTAATTCCTTGGTAACTTCCTCCATCTTAATCTTCTTTTTTATAATCCCCTTAAATATTTCATTAACCAGCGTTGGCATACCTATTTTCTCAAGATAATTTAATTCCTTTTTCAGTTTTTTATTTTCTATATAATCGTTAAGTGTTTTATTTGTCTTTTTTAATAAATGTATCATTCTTTCCACTTCCTTTGCTGTAAATTCATTTTACTTAATACTGACATTTTTTTATTCATATTACAATAGTTCAGCAGAATTTTAATGAAATATTTGTAAGCAAGTGAAAAAGCCTCTATGAAGAGGCTTCTTTCAAAATATATTACTTCCATCTAAATTGGCTTTTATCACTATTATAATCTCTTCTTAAATCTTCTAATAAAATACCAAAAGGTTGATAGCATCGATGTATGCTACAATCTTTTGTTTTTATATTTTCTATTTTCACATCACATGCTGGTAAAAAATCTTGTTCATCATCCCAACTAGCATATTTTTCATTACTACTATTTCGTATAACATAATAATCTTGCTTTGGAATCCTAATCCTATACTCTCCTATTTCATAAAATAAAGCTTTTGAAGTTTCCTTTTGAAAATTTAAATTTAGCATTGTTATGTCCTCCTTAAAATAATTAATTTTTTCTTTAATTATAAAAGAAAATCTAATTATTTCTGAGGTCGCTAATCGGGATATTTTTTAATTACCTATATAAAAATCTCTAAAATCTTTTAATTTTATTTTCTCCCATTCCTTATTATGTATATGTTGTCCTGAACCAAGAAATTTTTCAAAAAAATCTTCTTCTTTAATATAGTTATAAACAAAACCTTTTTTACTTAACTTGTCCTTAATAATTTTCTTAGCTATCAATTTCAATCTACATAGTTCAAGAATTTCCATCGGCATTTCTTCAAAGTCTTTATAATTTCCTTCAATATATTTATTAACATATTCTTGATTTCCAATTACAAATCTATTTTGATAATCCTCGCCCATGTAACTTACTGCCATAAGTGATTTAAAAATCCTCTTATCTATTTCTTTTTCTTTTAGTTTTTTATTACTCATCTTCAAGGCCTTTGCTATAAGATGCTTAATCTCTATCCCACACATATTTTCTAATTGATAATATTGTATACATTTTTCGAAATTAGTATTGAATTTCTTATTAATTTCTTCATAAATATTCTCAAATTCAACTAACATGTCAATTAACTCTGGGTCCTTAAGTTTTTTACTAGATGCTATTCTACCATTTTCTATCTGTTTAAAAATTTTATATTTCATTAGATTTTTTTGCTGAAATATTTGATACACTCTTAATTTATGTCCTTTTGCTCTTTCTTGTGGAGTTGTTAGTTCTTGATATTGAATATTGTGCTCCTTTTCATATCCATTCAAACTGGTTTCACTTGATTTTTCATAAATAGTTTTAGCATTATTATCATTATGCGTTCTATATTTTTTGTAACTCCTTTTAAGTTGTTTATATTCAGGGTCTTCTATACATTCTATGGTTTTTATATTATTATCATTTAAATTTTCTTTTTTATGAAAATCAGCTAGATTAATACTTCCACAATTTTCTGTATAGTCATCATAATATAACTCAAAAATTATTTGATTAATAAAATTGTCATAATCCATAATAAAACTTTTCTGAAATTTTGATTTAAAATTCTCACCAAAAGTTTCTAGAATAATGCTCTTAATTAACGAAATATCTTCCATTGACTCACCTCTTTTTTAATGCTTACTTACATATTACTGCTATATTTATTTGTTTTCAATAGAAAAAGCCCTATATTTCAAGGACTTTTTATTAATTATTTCCAATCACTTGGCTTTTCACATTTAAAGGATCATTTACATAAATCTTAATATTCTTACAATCTTGAAGAAGTTTTCTTGGATGCTTCTCATCATATTCATATCCTCTAAATTCTTTGGTAACTACATTCAGTAAAATTGTTCCATCTTTCCCCGTTTTAGGAATGTATCTACGGGTAGACGTTTCATTCATGATATCAGTTCCACTTCTTAACTCTGGACGATAATATCTTTTGTGATTATACCAAGAATTTTCACTTTTGTAATGGTATAATCTTGAGTAATATTCTGTTTCTCCATAACCACTAATTTTAAGACTAATATACTCAAGGCTGTTTGGTAAACTTGAAAGACCAGGACTTCTTGTTTGATAATTACACTTGTTCCTTCTCCATCTATCAGGCATACTAGGACGATTTGTTTCGTAATGTGTAACTAAGTAGACCTCATACCATTGACCAGCTCTTACTTGTCCATTGTTATTACCTAAGATGTTGACCCATCCATCACCACCATATTTTTCTATGGTGCTAAGTGAACGGAACATAACCTTCTCTACTCTGAATCTTTCATAATAGCTTCTAGTCTCTTTCCAATACTTATGTTTTACATTTAGACAATAGGTTACTGTTCTACAACCTTTTTTCTTACTACAAACTGTCTTTGATTTCATAGAACCAGTTTTTCTATGCATTTGGAACGTTTGACTCCAATTATTCTGTAGGTTGTAAGAACTACACTTTAACATTTCTTTTTCTTTATTTTCTTTATCTCTTTTAACTAAAACATTAGAAGTAGAAGTATTATCATCATATGGATCTTTTGAGCCATCATATTCCTGAATTGCCTTATTGTGATTAATAACTGCCATAAATGGATTATTTCCTTCTTTTAAATTATAATTCTTAATAGTCCCTTGGTATTTTATAAGATTTCCACTAAAATCTATATTTTTATCTTCATACACTACGTTATTGTTCTTATCTAATATTACAAATAAAACATTATCTATACTTTTCTTAGATGTCATGCTTGACCCTAGATTAACCGTAAAACCTATATTTTCTTTTGGAAGTCGTTCTCTTTTTCCGATACTCAAATGGTTCGGATTCAACTTAAGATTTGTAGCAGTGAAATTGATTTCTTTTTTCCATATTTTAGTCATTGTATCATCTGATTGGATATCATTTAATCCTTGTTCTCTATACATATTAGGTATTTGAGATAAAATATCTATCGTATTTCCATCTGTTCTGTATCCTTTTAATCGGAATACTGCTGTATCCCCTGATTTTGATAATGTATTTTTACTTGTTAATTGTATCTCTTCAACAGCTTGTTGACTATCTCTTATATATAAATCCAATTTAGGCTGAATGATGACGGCTGTTCCATATTTCTTCTCAACCAACACCTCTATATCATAAGATTTATTTAAATCAAAATCATAAGAAAGATTATCTGTATTTAGCTGTTCATAAGGTATTTGTGTCTGTGAATCTAGTAATCTAATATCGACAACTGCTAAATTTTCTTTTGAACCGCTTGGATTTATAATAGGGAATTTTATTGTCTTTACATCATCCTCATATATATACTTATTGTCACTTATATCAAAAGCTTTCGGAATAAATGCTGAAATTTTCATTATATTATCAGTTACATTTACAGGTATATGTATCTTTGTTTTAAACTCGATTTCTTCTCCTTTTTTTAAGATTCTTGGATTATCGCTATTAACTGTATTTCCTATACCCCCATCTCTTAATTCACTAAAATACTGCCCTTGTAGGGTATTTGTAAAAATTGAATGGTCTATCACTGTTTTTGTATCAGTTTGTCCTATATTTTTTATCTTCCACTGTAAAATATATTCTTGGTTTTTAATAACTTTATCTACTATATCCCCTTTTTTATCTGTTAATTTCATATCAGAAATAATAAGATCATTTTCATTTTTCTGTTTGACTTTGAATATGATTGTAGATAAATCATCGGCTGTTTTTTGATTATCATTTTTCTCTATATCTTCACTTGTATATGAATTTGTTTGAAATGGTAGTGCTGATCCAAATGTGATTTGCTCTAAAAATTCTCCTCCTTTTGTGTATTCTGGAACTACAATCTCTTCTTCGTAGATGGCTACATTCTCTTCATTTTGTAAATGCATACCGTTGCCAAAAGTAAATCCCTCCGAAATTGATTTTAAACTTACATTTCCGAAATTTTTACTTGAAATCAATGGATAAAACTCATCCGTGTGGCTAAAATCTTTATTATTATTGTATAAAACAAAAGAATTGATTTGAATTGACTTGTTATAAGTAGATGCATTTACACTATTTTCAAATCCCACATAAGTTCGTTTTAAAATCTTCTGTCCAGCATTTAAAATGTCTTTTTCATGGTTTAATAATCTTCTTGTTTTAGCATCTAAAATGTCTATTTTGTTATATTGTCCGATAGGATTTTCTGGTGAAGCTACACGTAGATTTTTAAGAGAAGTTATTATAGAAGTTGTTAGGGTAGCATAATACCTTGAATTCCCATGAATTTCCATTGCCACCCCATTAGTAAGATTTGTTGTGACATCATGAACTGCATAATATCCTTCATAAAACATCCTAGCTTGATTTTCTTTTGTAGGCTCTAACCTTCGCATTTTTGCTTTTGATATCATCGTTGCATCTAAACCTTTATTTTGCTGGCAAAATATTTGATACCATTTAACCCACTTTTCATCTATATTTCCTGTTCTTCTAAATTCTTCATTAAAAAGCTTATTGAATTTACCTTCCATTATACCAAACCTATGTTTTTCCCACGGTTTAAACACAACGCTACTCTTTGGTTTAAAATCTTTAAATCCAACATCCTTAGTATAAAAACAAAAACCTTGATAAGCTCCATCTTTTGTCATTGCCGTTCTAAAATTGACTTTTAGCCCTTCTGGAGTAGTGAAAATTAATTTGTTTTTATTAGGCACTGGATCTATTTGTTTTGTATCTCTTTGACCTGTTGTATCCTTTACATTATAATTGGTTTTTCCCCAATTATCCTTCGGTATTCTTTCATCTTTTGCATAAACAGTGGGGTATCTACGTCCCAACTTTGAGATGTAGCTCTGCCCCGTGTGATTCCAACAGTTTTGAAAAATATCAAACATTTTATTATAATTTTCAGGCTTTTTTAGCACATCCATATTATAAATGTCGCCTTGATTATCTATCGTGGTTAGGGCTAATTGTCCATCCTCAACATAAATAGTATAATCTAATATTTTTAAGGCTTCTTTTTTCCCATCTGTCACACGAACAGGATACCACGTTAATAGTTTTCCTGTAGTTGGTTCTTTAAATCTATATTGTGGATATATTATTTCTCCTGTTTCTTCTATTAATATTCCTTCTCCAAAACGCTCTATTGCTTCATCATCCCATTCAGCATATGAAATTATAGGTATTATATTTAATAGAAGAAACACTATAAAAAAGACTTTACAAATTGTTTTATAATTCATAAAAATTTCCTCCTTTCTCTTTTTCTATTGAAAAATTTAGAGATAGCTATTCGCTATCTCTAACTAATACTTCTATTCCAAGGTTTTCTGTATTAAAGTAATATTCTATTCCTTTGTGTTTAATCCATTTATTTGATATAACTCCTTGTCCTTTATTCTTCATACCCTTAACAATTTCTTGGAATATATGTTCTCCAATTTCTTTATCAGTGATATTTATTAGCATCTGCTCAACAGTAGTTTTATTATCACCTGTAAAATTGTGAATAATTAACTCATAATAATCATCTTTATCTTGATAGTATTCATTTTCTGCTTTATATGGAGCATAGTAAATCAAACTAATATCACCATTAAAAAAACCTTTATCATTTCCAAAATAAATATGAGTATCGTCTATGACATACTGCTCTTTTCTGAAATTATTCTTGAAGAAATCTACTAATTCTTTATTATTTGTAAACCAATTTTCAAAACCATTTTTCTGCTCTTCTACTTCTTCTTTAACAGTAGCATCCAAACTATTAGAAATAATATAGATACAATTGTATCCACCTTTTAGCTCGTAATCAATTTTATAATCTCCCAAGATTTCTGTTACAAATCTAAGAGGAACAAAACAGCGATTTTCAATTTTTACTACCTTTGTGTCCATTTTCTTAATACCTTTATGAGTAGTTTTTACAATATTACTATTTACCTGTAAGGTAATTTTCTTATCTCTCTTAGAAACGTCTATTGTAGAGTCTTCTTCATGCCATTTAACATCATATCCTAATTTTTCAGCTACAAAGCGAACAGATACAAAAGTTCGGTTATTTGTGTCAATAAAAGGCTTTGCCCCTTCTGGGAACTCTGCTTCCTGATTATCTACAAATATCTTTACATTATTTTCTAAAACTATTTCTTCCGCAAAAGCATTTGTAGCTCCAACTAACATTAACATAACTGCCATAAAAAACATTGTAATTGTTTTTTTCATATCTCTACACCTCCATTAAATTTTATATTCGTATTTTTATATTATAGATTATATATAAGTGATTTATAAGTAATTTACAATAAAAAATCATACGAATACTGCCTTAGCAATTCTTACCAACAACATAGCATATGAGATCTATAAGTTCAACCTTTCAATGCACTATCGCTGTTTTATAACCACAAAATGTCTTAAAATAGTAAGCCGTCCTAAAATCGAATTTCCCACAGGGAAATTTATTCTATATGCCATAATTTAAAAACCAACCTTTTCACTAAATACCTTTTAATCTAAACCATACCATCCCCTGACCTTTTTAAATTTATCTCCTTTTCATTTATTTATATTTTGATTCTCATCTAAGAAAACTTATTATATTGTAGATATGTAATCAAACAATATTACTACCATCATTAAACCAAGCGAAAGAATAATTTTTAACAAACTACATAGTATTATACAAAACAGTTCTTTCTTTTTTCTTTTTTACCATTTTTTATTTTTTCTTTCTTAATAATATGGTAAGGTAAAAAGGAGAAAATTTATATATACACATTAATCACACATTTTTTCACACGTAAAATAGCATCCACTATCAGGGTGCTATTTTTATGCTTTTCTTTATTGTTAAATAATTAACATTTTTCTATAAAAAAATAAGGGTTTTAGCCCTTATTCACTCAATGATGCTATTATATTATCAATTTCCCATATTTTATAGTTTGTATTGTTGTATTTCTGCATAAATTCTTTTAAATGTGTCTCTCTTATATATTTTATTTGTCCTAAAAGTTCTTGAATTCTCTCATCTTTAAAAAATTCTTCTGGTTCAATCTCATTTGCTATAATATCGACTTGCTGTTGTAGCTCATTTATTTTAGAAAATCCCTCTATTACTTCGTCTGTGAAGGCTTCTGCTGGGATTGGTTTAGCACTTTGAAAATGTATACTATTAATCATATACGTTCTTCTTTTGTCACTTACAGGCTCTAGATTAACTTCTTTACTGATTATATTTTGGGCGGCCCTTTTATTTTCTTCTTGCTGTATGTATTCTTTTTCTTTTATTTTTTTAACCTCTTGTAGTATTTCCTTATTCTCTATTCCTACATCTATATTTTTAATATATCTGATAAACAAATCATCATCTGTATTAGTTAAATTTTCTATTTGCCATCTTAAAGGAAATATTTTATTACTTCTTATATCACTTAATTTATTGTATAAATCATTCATTTCGTCAAAATACCCTTTACTTTCGCACTCATCAGCTTCTAATTGTAGCTTTTTAGCTCTTTCCTCTAAAATTTTCAGCTCTGCCTCTTTATGAATTATTTGATCAACAATACTTATCATTTTAGCTCTATTCGCCTCACTTACCTCTTCTGTAAATGTATATCCTTTATAAGTATTATTCTCTTGAGCCTGAACCCCTACTCCTGTAATTATTGTAAATATTAATATTGTCACTATAAATAGTGTAAGTTTTTTCATAAAACTTTCATCTCCTTTCAATTTTTTTAGTTATTTTCATCTTTTATATTTTGTGTATTTATATTTCGTTTTCTCCTCTTAACTGCTTTTGCTTTGAATTCTATAACTTTAGTTGTAGATTTTTTAGCTATATATTTCTCTATTTCTTCTTGTATACGTTCCCTTTCCTCATCTGTTTGCTCCATTAAACTATATTGCTTTTGCTCTAATTCTTCGGCTTCTTGAAGCATACTGCTCAATTTTTGATATCTCTTCAAATGATTAAAATGAAAATCTAGCTGTATTATTACAAACAAAACTAATATGGACAATGTGTGTGCTGGAAAATCCCCAAAATACAATTTGTAGAAATTTGTAAAATATAGTTTTTCTCCAAGATGTAGTAATACGGCTAATGATACCAGCTTCCTCACTGGTGCATGTGTTAATAAGCTATTAATCGGTGTATAATAGATATTTTGCTTTATGAAAAAGTTCGTTACAGAATACACTCCATCTGAGTTCGTAAATATCTTATATAATACCCCATATAGGATTGTAACTGCTGTAAAGCTTATAATCAGATGTGTTATAAATAGGTTATTCATCAATGCATACGCAATTATCACGTAACCTATTAAAATCCAATTCATCTTGTTCTCTATTGCTTGAATTATCCCCAACTCTCTGTTAAAAGAACTTTCAACTCGATTTCTGTTGTAAGTAGATCTTAGTTCATTGTCTGGAATATCTACTTTAAAAGGATTGTAAATCTTCATCTTTTTGACCTCCTCTCATTTATTTATAGTTCTAATATTATTATAGATAAAGTAAACTAAAATATAATAATATTTTTAATTTAATTATGTCTTATAACCTCAGTAAAATCAACACTTCCAGAGAATAACATTATTGTATTCACTCTTCTATTTAGTTTATAAAAGCTTCTAATAGCCTTTAGAATACATTTAAACTTGAAAGGCATAATAATACTCCTGTATATATTTTTAAGGCTTTAAAAGGTAAATAAAAGCTTGTTTGTTTTAATTTCTAAAAAAGTAGCCATCGGCCGCTCAGAGCATTCCACCAAGTTAGCATTTTTTAGCCTCTAGCTCTTTTGATTTTTAGAATACTATCTTCTTTAATAATCTACTTATAATGTTTTTTAGAACTATTTAATCAATATATAAATTAACTACCATCCTTAGAAGAAATGCCCAATTAATATGATTATCACCCAAATAGGCATATATAGAAATTTGTTTATCAATAAATAATTTAATACAATTAATGCCGTGTAATGTAGTTCTCTTGCAATTTCTCATCTGCATTTTAATATTACGTTTAAATAATATTCTCTTCTTCTTAATGTGCTGTTTTCTTTATTTCAGAAACTACATTACTAATCTTTTATTAGGTATATATTGTCCAACATTTTCATCTTTAAGAATGGTATACACTCCTCTCTATTACTTAATTACAAGCTTTTTATATATAACAATTTTTCAAAAATATTTTTTACAAAAAGCTCTTTTTATTAAAAATCAAATAAATCGCATTCTACTTCATCTGCTGAAATCGTAGAAAATCCATCTGTTTCCATATCACTTTCTATCGTATCTACTTTCTCTATTTCTTTATTTCCATTTTTAAATTCTTCTATTTTTGTTTCAAATTCCTTATCATTCTCTTTTTTAGTCTTTTGAAATATTCTATCTACCATATCTTGTCCAAAAACTTCCTCTACTGTTTTCTTGTTGAAATTTCTTAATGTGATATTATTTTCTTTTAAGATTAAAGCTATTTTCTCCACTTCTTTAAAATCTACCTTTGGCAAAATAAAATAATTATTATCATACCAATCTTTAGCTTTGTAAACCTTTTTATCATCAGGTATTAACGCTACTGGAAGACTCCAAGCAAAAACCTTCTCTATAAGTCCTAGACAGCACAGTAGATTAATCTTGTTACAAACACTGCTCTTCTCTATTTTGATTCCTTCATCATTAAATAATTTAACCAAATCCCTAATAGAAACAAAATATATGCCCTTATCTCCTAAAAATTGTCCTGTATGATTTATATTTTCAATTCCTTTCTCCAATAGCTTGATATAGACATCTATTATGTTTTTTAGATATTTACTAAGTTTAGGATATTTATTACCTATTTTTTTACTCTGTATTTCTTTAATCATTTTTTTATATCTCTTTCTCTCATCTTCTAATTTTTTCTGTCCTGCCTTTATTTGTTCATATCCTTTTACCTTTAACTCTTTCATTTCTATAATCTGAAAGATATCTATGTTGTATAATCCAAATAAATCAATTAAGTCAAATGCCAAGCATTCCTCTTTCTTTAAATTTGAACTTAAAATTTTATATTTATCATTATAGATTGATATAAGAGCCGTGTTTCCCTTAATAATTGAACAATCCATCCAATTTATTTTAAGACCCTCTATATAATCCATCGGATCAACCATACCTCCAAAATATTTATATACTTCTTGAATGGTTTCAAATTCATCCTCATCTATTTCTATTTTTTTTATAATATCCTTTATATCTTTCTTTTTTAATTTTAACTTTCTCTTTAAAGCTTTTATCTCATCATCTTTCAAATCTTTCAACAATCTCATTCGTATAGCTCTACCACTAGGATTCTTTGAAGCTCTTTTTACAAGTTTTTCTCTTTCTTTGTATAGTAAATTTCCATGTTTTTCTTTTATCTCTTCTCTGATTTTCATCTTCTTTTCGTTTGACTTCTTTCTCTTATATCCAATTAGCTTATTTTCCTGTTTCATCAATTCGTCTATTTTTTCCCTCTGCTCTGTTGTAATATTTTTCTGGATATAATTAAAAATAAAATCATCTTTGCTTTTAAATCCAAATTCTTTATATCTATTAAAAAACATATATTTTTTTATTGTCTTTTGAGTTGATTTTACAAGATTGTGTAGAACATAAATATTATCTCTTTCTTCTATTACATATTTATCCATAAAAAATGACCTCCTTTTTCGCATTTTGATAGTTAAACACGATTAGGAAGTCATTCGACATCATCTTAGTAATACTTTTGCTTTTAACTGTTATAATACTAAGGTAAAAACAAAAATTTAATATTCAATGACTTCCTCTTATGCCTCTGAAATTGTCGCAAATTTCAGGGGCTTTTTCGTATTGATATATTATAAGAATTATCTACAAAGTTATAACACAGTAAATTCAATACACTCGCCTATATACGTTTTATATAACCTATATATACAAGCACTAGCATTATGATTCATATTTGAAAACACTACAACTAAAAAAGGTTCGATCAAATACGACCGAACCTCTAGTATTTAAGAGTCATTAAAAATTCTAATGATTTCTTTTCTGCTAAAAAATCTTTTCCTTCTGCTTCTTTTAAAGAGATTGCATAATTCAATATTCTTTCTTCTAATCTTAATAATTCAGCAGTAATACCATACTCTTTTATGTATCCATCTCTAATTTCTGTTAATTCGTCTACTGCCACTTTTAAATATTCTCTATCCCTCTGCTGTTTAGGCATAAAAGATAATTCCAACAGTTCCTTATCATATTTATCAAAATCAATATTTATTATCTGCATAAATAAATCCTCCTTCCTCTTAAAATAGTGTTTTTACTATTCTATTGAGTAAGAAGGAAATTATTATGAGAAATGGTCTTATCTTTTGTTATTAAATCGCCCCTTATGGATTACCTATAAGGGGCTTGCATCTCTCACTGGCTACTCTTTTTATGTTATCTATTTTAATATTTAAAAATATTTACAATAATTTTTATAAATTCTTACTCTCTGTCTGCCCAGTAACTTAACGTTCTACCAAATCTATATGAATTAAAATGTAATAATTTATATACAGCTTTATGATAACAACTCATGTCTACTAACATTTCTATAGACTCAACTATTATTATGTTAAGTCCTCTTTCGAAATCCTGAATGTCTTTTATAATTTTTCTTTCAATATACTCCTTAATTTTTTCATCAGGAATACTATTTTGTATTTCTTTATACAAAATTTCATCCGTATCTTTTTTATAAAGTCCCTCTAAACCAATAGGGGTTAATAAATTTCTTTTTAAATAATCTGCTAACTTGTCTGGTTCCTTCCACAAATATTCTCGAATTCTTATTATATTACTGTTTTGAAATCGTATCCAAAATAGTTCATCTATAATTCCTTTTTCTCTAGCTTCTTTTAAAATTTTTACCATTTTATCAATTTCTTCAATATCATTAAGTTGAATATAATAATTCTTATTGTTTTCACCAAAATATCTAGTCTTCTTCCATATCACTTTATTCTCTTCAATATTTTCTATTAAAGGTGAAATACACTTTACTCTATTTTCTTTTAATAAATCTATACATTTTAAGCAACGTTCTAAATTAGAACCTCCTTTATCAATAATTTGTAATATCTCTTTAATCAATCTTCTATGTATATCCAATGTTTTTTCAATAAGATTTTGATTAACCCTATTAGCTCCTCTCTGAAATCTTCCACTAAGAGATGTATATTTCCACCCAATTATTATAATGAGTATTACAACAAATGCTGGTAGCAGAGATACAACTGTTATTAATAAGTTTCCCTTATTACTCATAAATTTAAAATATTTATCTAATAGCTCATTTAAAGACCCATTAAAATATATAAATATAGTTAATGTAAAAGGAATCAAGTTGTTAATTTTCATAGGATTAAATAAATCTAGTAATACTCGTTTTATTTTTTCAAACATATTATCATCAAAGATATGATAGGCTAAATCTTTTCCATCTATTGACCTATATCCAACTCTTATTTTTAGAACCTTATAAATTAAAAAAAAGATAATATTATCTAAACCAGTATGGAACCTATACACAGCTATCAATATTTTATATCTTTTGACTAATTGATATTTGATTCCTCTATAAAATTTATGATTAAGATTATGAATACCTCGAATAACAATATAAATTATTATTGAAATAAATATAATCTCAGCTTTAAATAACAAATAATACTTTAAAAATAATGGAATACCTATATTAAAATTCTCAATTATTTGTTCATTAAAATTTATTATTATTTGTAAATACTTCTCCATTTACCCTTCTCCCCCTTATAACACTGTAATAATATTCTAACACTACCTTTTATTCTCTAAAGTCCTATATTTCTTGTAAATATACTATTATTTGAAATCCCAAATATAAATCTTTTAATTAAACAAAACTAAAATCCTCAATCTTAACTAAATCTAGTAAGCCTTCTTCCTATAAGACTCAGTATAATAGACAATAACATATTATCTATAAAAACTTTTGAAGTTGATATATGTATAGTAGAGGCTTGAATAAAATTAAAATGTAAAAAAAATCTCTTAATAGAACTAAATTTAAATCACTTAAAAATGCTAAAGCTTCATTACAAGTATATCTTAATGAATTGGTCAACTAAGCATCAATTGCATATTATTAGGAAGCTTCCATTGGAAGCTCCCTATGTAAATACTTTATTCATATTTCGCAATCTCATCTACATTTATATAGTTGGATATATTTGGTATGCTTTCAAAGCATGAATCATAACCTCGATAAGCTACTTTATAATTAGTTACTAATTCTTTCATATCTTCTGATTTGTCAACATTAAATAATAATTTGACTTTATCGAAATGCTTTTTCCTAACTATTTTCTTTAATAAATTTATTTTTCTATATCCCTTATATACATAAGTTGTTGGAAACCAGCACCTTCCATAGCCACTGTCCTCTTTATTCTTTATATCCGATATATAGTGTAATAATAAATCTGCATCTAATAGATTTTCCTTATAATCTTTTCCATTTACCTTACTCCTATCAACTAATAGTTGAGCTGTAATGCTGATTTTATTACTATTCAATCTTTTTTTTCTACCTTCATCTAGTGAAGCAATATAAAATCTAAATCTTGTGAACGATGCTCCATTTTCATAATAATCATATTTGGACTTTACAAAATATTTTGTTGATAAGATAGTATTTAATTTTTCAAACATTTCATTTTCTATTAATATTACTGTCGTATATAAGAAAATTTCATTTATAAAAAGTTTATAGTGATCAGTTTGTATATCATAAAATGTTCCACTTCCTTGAAATTCAGTAAACTTATATAACTCCTCAAATAAATTAATTATTATATCTATGTCAAAATGCTTTTTAAGCTTGCAAAGCATCGATAAGAAGTTAATATAGTCATTCCTTAAATCTAACATTTTTTCAATGTTTATATAGATTTGTTCATCATATGGCTTTATAAAATCTTTGCTTTCTATTGTGAATTGTTCTAAGGATACTAAAAACTCCTCAATAAATTGGGTTATTACATAATCAGCTTGATTAGGCTTATCTATCAAAAAGTGCTTTAATTGTTTGTTTAAATTTGATGTCTTAAAATGAGTATTTTTATCTTCAAATAAAAAAGCTGGTGGTTTGCCCTTGGATGGTTTCTTAAACTGAGGTTTGTCATATATTAACCGTAATAATTGTTCATAACCTTCCTCATATTTATCCTCAGAAGACATATCTATTCCTATTCTAGCTTTAAGATAACTTGGCATGTGCGAATCAAATTCTTCTCCTACCTCTGCTACAATAGGTATAAACTTCTGTTGAGTAGTTTTGTTGTATATTTCTGGGGTTATAATTTGAGTTTCAACTCCTACTCCCTTATCTCTTGCATCTGCTTTCTCCTTATATTTAGAATCGCAAACAATCAATACTTTATCAATACTTTCATCTTGAACCATACTTTCCATAAAAGCATATTTGTCATTCCCTGGTTTCAAATCCCATTGATCAAGTTTAACCTCTATTCCATCATCCAGTAATCTTTCTGCCAAATTACGGACCCATGTTGCATGCTCCTTTGATGTCCAACTATACGAAATAAATACATTATGTTCTTTGCAATTTTCCATATTATCGCCCCCTGCTTGAAAATTACTACTTTTGTTTGAATAATTCTATTAAATATTAATTATATTTTGGCAAAATATAATTTTATACTAGCATAATTTCCTTGAACTGAAAATAAATATTTATATTATCCTTTTTATTTTGTTTAAATGACATCAATACTTAAATTTTATCATTATTATAAGCAAGAAAAAAGAGCTTCCAATGTAAAGCTCTCTTCTCATTAAATTATGTAGATATGAAATTGATAGAATTACTAAAAATAATTTGAACATGTAAAATAACTGCATAAATCACTACACTTGTTAGCATACCTGCAATCCCTACCATTATTGTCTTGTTACTACTTATACTGCTAATCATTGTAACATAGGCACTTATAATAAACATTATGATACAAGCTGGTTGAGCTACAACTTGTAAGGTCCAAATTACTTCCTCTTGTTTTCTTACTAAATACTTTGTAACTCTTTCAAGAGCTTCTGGATCACTTGGATTTTTAATAGCAAAATCGCTTTCTCTATTGATTTTGTCTAGTTATTTTACTCCTGTTATCAATAATTTATCATCTTGTTCTATGTCATCTGCAAAAACTGGTATTAAACTCAACAATACTATAAATATAATTGCTAGAAATAAAATTTTTCTCATAACCATTTCACCTCCCATTTAATGTTATACAATCAAAATTTCGATAGGAATTTTTATTTCTAATGTTATTGAGAAAAAGGCTTTAGTTGGCCTTCTTCTCTGATTTATCTTTTTCTTTTTCCTTTGGCAATGTATATGTCGGAGAAAATGTATATGTAGGATCTAAACTGTTGTTTTTCCTAGTTTCAAATAATACATCTTTATAAAGAGTATCTTTAAATTGATAATCTTTTTTCTTAATATCTTCAAGACCCATTTTTTCCATACCTAGCTTGTTGAACGAAATAGAATCTATTTGTCCAGCATTATCGAATACTACATCCTCAACACCATTTTGTTTCCTAAATTGCATTTGGTTTATAGAAGTGTCTTGCAGTTTTTCTTCAAATTGCTTGATATTTTCTAAATCATTGTTTTGAAGCTTAGATCTATTACTTATTTGCATTGTGAATCCTTTTGCTTTGCCGTTTTTTCTAGCTCCATACGGTGTAATATTTAATCCCCTATCTTTTAGATATTCTTTTGGCCGAATAGGAATTTTTTTCTCTTGTGTTTCCTTGGTTAATAAAACACCAGTGTCCTTATCCCACTCTGGTATATCTCCTCCCATATTGAAAAAGAAACCTTTAATATCAGCTTTCTGCCCTTCTATCATATTTCTAAAATCAGTAGCTCCATCCATTAATAAACTATTATTTTCAAGTGCTAGTCCTCCTGCAATTTTTGCTGTAGCTAATCCAGCATCATAAGTTTTTTGAACCGCTCCACCAGCTACAGCTCCTTTAGATAACGTGCTTTTTTCTTTTAACTTTAATGAATTATCTTTAATATTATTTGTGTTGTCTAACTTGTCCATATTATTTTCTTTGCTACTACTTCTATTTCCGTTTTTAGCCGAGTTACTAAAAGTTTCTAGACCCTTTGTTGCTACTGCTGTTGATTGAACTGCTAACCCTTTGCCCTGACGCACTGCGAAACTTCCTACTTGTCCAAATAACATAGTTCTAAAGAATTCCGTGAGTGGAATCAGGCTGGCCGCTACGGCTATTTCTTCAATTCCACGACTTGCCCCTTGAACATTTAATACAAATGCGAAAGCAAACGCATGAAAGGCTTGTAAGAATATATTGGCAACCATTTCTTTTGACCAGTTATCAAATAAACCTTTACCTTTTACGAAGAAAGCCATTGTAACCACAAAGAATGGTCCTGTTGCTACTAATACTGCTATCATAAGGCTTCTCATTAAATATACAAAATTTAAATATAAACTTATAAAGAAGTAGACTACTTCTATAATTATCCCTGCTATCATACCACTATGATTGGCGACACGAGCCGAATCAGACCAGTCTACCTGTGTTGCGAATATTTCCACCACAGCATTATTTAAACTTGCCATCAACTGTGTTAAAGGAATAATTGTAACTAACAAGAAACCTACTACAAACAATTTCTGTAAAGTTTCCATTATTGAAATTTTCATACTTGGATTAATTGTGCTGAAGTTCATTTGAATCAATATCTTTATAACAGCCCCAATAATCAATGTCCAAGCAATTGCTTGGAAGATTAGGTGATATCTTAAAACTACAGTCCACCAATCTTGTGACATCATACCATCATTATAAAGTTTTGTTCCACGAAGACCTTCGTTAAATACAAGTTCTTCTGTGTCATATAATCCTAATAAACTTCTTAATTGATAGAAAATTCCTGATATTAAACTATAAACTGTTTTCTCTAACCAGTTTTGTGCACTTTCAAAACCAGATTTACCTGCCATAAAACCATGATTTACAAGGTTAAAATTGGCTTGACGAGAAAGTTGATGAATATTGATCCATGCTGTATCTTGGTTATTGTTTATAAAATCATAATTATTTTCAATTATTTGTTTTCTATTAACCTCTATATATCCTTTTGGCATAGCATATATAAAATCATGAATTTGAGTTATTGGAGTATTACTGTCTTTATATTCATATACATAAGCATATAAATTACCATTTGAGTCAGAACGAGGGAAGTAATCAAATAATGAACCTTCATTAATACCTCCATTTTTAAGTTGTTCATTAAGTTCATTAGTAGTTTTTGTATTTGTGTTCTCCATTTCAGTAGCATATACAATTTTATATGTTTTTCCTGATTTAGCAGGAACTAGAGCTATACCAGAATCATTAGGTCTAATATAAATAGATGTTAATCTTAATTGTTCATCATTTTCAAACTTATAACCATCATTAACTGTTCTTAATATACCATTTAAACTAGCTACTAATTTTTCTGCTATTTCATAGGCACGTTCAGTATCTACGTCTGAAGCATTGTTCTTTCCACCAAACCAGCCTTCTTCTTTCGCTGGGAATGTAAATATTAAACCATTGTCTACTCCATTCTCTGTTAATCGGTTATCTTTTTCATCTAGTTTTGTTATTTCTCCTTCTTTAAAATTTTCTAAAGTGCTTGAATTCAAAACTACTCCTTTCAAAGGTTTATCTGCTTCATTTTGTAAATCAGTAAAATTTCCAGTTTTTGCCTCAATGTGTTGTCCCTCTTTACTCCAGCCAGGATGGTCTGTTAGAATCTCAGACACATATTTCTTGTTATTTGGATCTATTAAAACTTGTAAATAAACTGCTTCATGGGCATATACTGTTAGTGGTGATAGCATCATTTGTAATAAAATAAATATAATAACTATTCTTTTTAAGTGTTGTCTTTTCATAAATTCATTCATCATTTTTCCTCCTTTCATGGTTGTAGTTATAAAATCAAATTAACTTTCATGTCTTAAAATCAAATTATCGTTAGATAATTTGCATACATATTCAGATAATTTATTAATAATCTAAATAAATAATCAAAAATAAAAAATAGCCCTAAATATTAATCTTTTGGGCTATTTTGCCATATCTTTTAATAGTTCTACTATATCTTTGTCTTCATATTGCTTTTCTTCTCGTAGTTTTTTAGCCTCATTCCTTATAATTTTTTTAAAATAATCTTGTATTGTTATCTCTTGATTCAAAGCTTCTGATGATAATATTTTCAAATCTTCTCTATTTAAATTTTTTAATCTTATATGTCTTCTCATAAACCTTTACACCTCCTTTGGACTTATTACAAAATACTTGTCTTCCTTTGTTAAATAAATATAATATTTTTTATTTATATTATCTTTCTTGATTTGTCTTATAATTTTTGATAAATTACTATATCTCTTGTTTTTATAAGTAAACATCTTACCAATCCTCCTTCCATCGTTAATCTTAAATTCAGAATTTCAGAATGAAATTTTTCTTTCTTCTTGTTGATTGTTATAAAATCAAACATTAGTTGTCTTAAACTCAAATTATCGTTAAATCATTTATGTATATATTTGCTTATTTCTCTCTATCCCAGTTTTCTAAAAGTAGAACGATTTTATATGATTCCTCTACTATGTTTCTATTTAAAATGTCTTTGACTGGAACATTATCTATTTTCTTTTGAATCAATTCATTTAACTCAGCTCTCTTTTCTACATAATCATTTAGTCTACAAATATTTCCTCCATCAATTTCTGTCTCTATTTGCTTGAGTTGTTCTAATACATCAAATATTTTATTCATCTTTTTTCACCTCCGATTTCTCCATAATTTTCATGATTATTTCTTTGCTCAAATCTAGTATTTCTCTTTGCTCCTGTTGCTGTTCTTCTCTAAGTTTCAAAAGATAATCTAATTTCAAACTAAGCTCTTTGTCTGTCATATCAAATATCAACTCCTTTCAATCTCGGTTATAAAATCAAAATTTTCAACTAGAAAATTTTCACTATAATTTACACATATCATTACTTGATATATTTTTTATGTTTTTTATATTATAGATAAGGTAAAGCGAAATATAAGTTTTATTTGTCTTATAATGGTTTAATCTCAAAAGAAAAAAGCCCTAAAACTAGGACTTTTAAATTACATCATCATATTCAATATTTTTCTCTATAATTTTTTTAAGTGGATATATTAGTTCTCCTGCATTTTCTAAATCTCTGTATTTATTAGGATCTACCCCTCTTGACGTCAAATCATTATTTTCAATAACCATCTTATCTAGTTTTTTGTTGAGTTCCATAGGAATAAATTCTATATCAGCCACCACAGGCATCTGAACTGTGTTTTTCTTGATATACTTAATAGTTATCTCTCCAAATTCACGATACATTATTTCTGAAGCAGTAAATCTTGCCTTTTCTTCTTCAACTATATTGATTGAATCTGTTGGTGAACTTGTATTGTTATGATTTAATAGATTAAATCTTTGTTTAGATACCCCTTTACTTACTCTCTTTTTAAGTATTTCACCAAACTCATCTGAATAATATTTAGCATCTGTTGAGGAAATACCTGGATATATAAAAATGTTACGTGCATTTGTTTTTACAGTTTCTAAAAATCCTTTCCCTGCTTCTTCTTCAAATAAGGACAATGACTGAGTTGCAAGGACTGTAGCACATCTATAGCTTCTCCCCTGTGTTAATAAATCTATCATTCCTTGGTTAGCATATTTCTGTGATTCATCGAGGATTAATGTGTGGGGCATCCTTGTATCTTCTAAACCCGTTCTTCTAAAAACTGCTGATTGATATGATAATATTAAAAAATATCCTAAAAATGAGCCTAAATCTCTTAATTTCCCTTGTGCTGTGGCAATACAGAAAATTAACTGTTCACCTTTTCCATCTTCATACACTCTATCTAAATGTTCATCAAATCTTATATCACTTTGTCCATCTTCTGGGTTTAAAACTTTTCTTAAATATTTATTAGAAACAAGCTTAGATACTTGCGAACGAACTCCTGAAGTGTGTTCATAGGTCTTACTATTCTCATTGTGATAGTCTCCACGGAAATAATTAATTATTTCTTTATTTTCCTTTTGGAGTGATGTATTTTTTACCCTATCATTGTTATAATCCTCAAATTGATTTATCAGAGCTTTTCCATTTCCTCCATCATCATAAATTAGAGTATTTAAATCTATTAAAGTGGCACTATTTCCTTTTAATCTTTTCAATATTTTTAAAGCATTCCTTAATAGTTGTTCACTCATATCCTGGAAAAATTGTGGAGAATCAGGATTTAACATTTTAAATATAGTAGTGATATCTTCTATTACATCATCCTCTGGTCCATATAATGGATTAAATGTTGGGCAAGCATCTAGTATTGGATTAAAATAAATAGCTTTTCTTCCATAATGCTGTGCCATAGCATAAATTTTTTCAGCTAAATCTCCTTTAGGCTCTATTACAGTAATTCCGAAATCTGGATTCTGCATATCTTGGTTAATCATAGGAATTATAGTCTGGGATGTTTTACCAGAACCCGTAGGGCCTAGAACTAGGCTATGGACAAATCTATCTTTGAGTGGAACAATGACAGGTTTTCTATTCTCTTTATTAATCCCAACCTGTAAATCCCCTTTGTTATCTTCCTCAATTCGCTTGTCAAATAACTTAAAATCAAAGTCTATATATACAAAAATCTTTAATTTTTCTATAATATCATTGATTTTTATATCCTTTACTCTCATACAGCTAACACATAATATTCCTAATAACATGTAAATCATTAGTTTTAGAGCTAAATCAATTTTCAAAAGACTATTTAGATATAATGGGATGTATGTTAAAACAAGTATATTGATTATTGACAGTAATACCTCATGCAATTTTTCTGTTATATCGTCATAGGTTTTTATATCATTTGAATTCAAAAAGCTAGCAACTAATATCACTAATATTATATGAATCATTATTTGTAATGCTAAACCAATTTTTAATAAACTATTTAAATAAACTGGAATATATACTACCAACAACACTAATGTAATTAAAAATATTTTCTTATTGTATATCAATCTACTAAGAAGAAGCTGAGCAATTGATATAATGTAAGCGTAAACCCTAATACACATAGAAATAAAGCTTCAAATTTATTAAAATAAAAGCATCACTTTCCAAAATCATATTTGTTAAGTGATGCTTTTGATATTTTATTCAGATTTCAGCCTGATATCTTCAGGTATGGAGTT
>NZ_JAOART010000065.1 GCF_025210435.1 Anaeromicrobium sp. | reverse complement strand
TACCACCTTTCGTTAGAGTTTTTGGGAAAACACTACTTCGATAAGGGATATGGTATTACCTTTAGTTATTTTTTGCCTAAAATACCAAAGAATAATTATCCAAAAGAATAGACTATTTTTGTACAAAACTTACGTAACTAAGACTATTTAAAATATAGATAATCACATAATAGTTATATTTTGTAATACGTAAGTAAAGATTAAAAAAAAGCATTAAGTCGCATTTTTCGTATATTATGCAATAGAAGTTAATTATGTAATTCTGAGAGGAGTATAATAAATGAGTTTAGGATTCATAGGCTATGGCAGATACAAGGAAGAAGATGATGAATACGTAATATACGAATATTCAGGAGAAAATTGGAATGCTTTATTTGATAAGGGCGACAGGTTACTGTATGATGGATTAATCATCATTGAGAAGAATGTCCTTAAGGAAAATGTATTAGGAAAAGCAATTGAAGAAGGAAGAGTAAAAATAATAAAAGAATGTAAAAATGCATTCAATCGTGCAGGTATAGAATTCGATTATTTGGCTTTACGCATCCTTGTACAGATTTTTAGAGACTATGAAGAAAAAGGAGAGATACCAGAAAAAGTAGCTTTTATTCAATAGTGTTGTGGATGGTAATATCAAACTCTTTAGCTTAACTATTGATAAATTTTGAGTCACTTGAATTATAGAATATCGTATAGGTTATTTATTTAATTGTTTAAAGGTGTGTGGGTTAGTAGGAAGTGGTTAGGGGGTTACTACAGATAACATACTATTTTCAGACAGTTCACAAAAATCATGTGAATCGTCGTAATATAGTAAGGACGTTGAACTAAACCGCTAAAGCGGTGGCTTGAAAACCAAGGGGGTTACGTCATATATGTGCTTCTGTTTAAGTTTTAAGGGAATACTAAATTAAAACCATTAAAGAGTAGTATTTCCAGTGATTGAAATAGCAGATATATTTAATAATTATGGACAAGAGTATACAGATTCACACAAATTATCAACACAAGAATATAAACCTATAGGAGCCATTGGAGCTTGTAGGACTTCTGCTTTAGGAGGTCATGTAGATGAGTGCGATGAATGTGGTCATTTGAGAATATCATATAACTCTTGCAGAAACAGACATTGTCCTAAGTGTCAAAGCTTAGCTAAAGAGAAATGGCTAGACGCAAGAAATAGAGACCTACTTCCAATAGAATATTATCATGTGGTATTTACAGTACCTAATGAACTTAATGATTTAGTATTAAGGAATAAAAAAGAAATATATTCTATGCTTTTTAAAACTAGTTCAGAGACTTTAAAGGAACTTTCACAAGATCCTAAATACCTTGGTACAGAAATAGGATTTATTTCAATTTTACATACGTGGGAGCAAAATCTTATGGACCATCCACATGTGCATTGTATTGTAACTGGTGGAGGCTTATCATTAGATAAATCTAAATGGATTGCGTCTAGAAAAGGATTTTTTATTCCAGTAAAAGTAATATCTAGACTATTTAAAGGAAAGTTTCTTCACTATTTAAAAGAGATATATTTCAGTAAAAAATTAAAGTTTGTTGGACTAATAAGAGAGTTAGAAAAATACAATAGATTTCAAATATTGTTAGACAAGCTTTATGAAAAAGAGTGGATAGTATATGCTAAGAAGCCGTTTAGAAGACCTCAATATGTTATTCAATATCTTGGACGTTACACCCATAGAATAGCAATATCTAACAATAGAATTATCAAACTTGAAAATAGAGCTGTCACCTTCAAATGGAGAGATTCTAAGGATAGCAATAAAAATAAGCTTATGACTTTAGATGCATTTGAGTTTATGAGAAGATTTTTACTACATATATTGCCGCGCAGATTTGTCAAGATAAGACACTATGGAATTTTAAGTAATAAGAATAGGAAAACAAAATTAAAATCATGTAAAGAATTACTTGGCGTAGCCAGAGATGATACAGATTATATAAAAGAAGAAACGTGGGTTGAACAGCTGATTAGACTAAAGGAATAGATTATAGTAAATGTCCATGTTGCAAGAAAGGAACGATGATCAAAAAATGAGAGTTACAACCTAAATGTTGTTCGCCACCTGAAATTAAGGGTGTTGTAGCTTAATAAAAAAATAAATGGGGGAAAGTCCGTAGGAGGACTATGTCCATTTTTAATAGAAGTGGTAAATATTATGTAAAACACCATTTTAGAAAGAAGGAAAAGAAACATAAAAACTATAAGAATATGGTTGGTTTGAGAAAAAATTTAGAGTTTCATAAAAAATAAAACAAAAAAATGTTTATTGAAAACCCATAGTGTATTGGCAACGCGGCTTCGTACAACAAGTTTGTTTCCAAAATTTCAAAATAAAATAATAATGGGTAATTTTTTATGCTATAAACTTCGGAAACAAATCTAACCGTTACCCGACTTCCACACTAAGATTTTACAAAATAAAATAAAAACGGGAGGTATTATGTCTGATTTTTTAACAGATTGGTTTAAATGGTTTGAGAAAGGAATAGAAGGATTAGATCAAAGCTCTAAAGAAAAAATTTTCTCTGAATGTGGTCAGAATTGTGTGAAAAGAGGAGTAGCACAAATGTATAAGAGATTCTATCGGGAGTCAGGTAGAAATTTAGATCAATTTTTCTTGGATTTATCTAAAAATGGATATGGCAAAGGATACATAGTAGAGCCTGGGAAAAAATACGAAATGTCTTTTTCTAGTTGTTCTTGTGAGTTACATAAGCAAGGGTATGTAAATTCTGATTGCATCTGCGAATGCTCGAGACAAAGCATTATTTATGTTATGAAATCTATTAAGCCAGATACAGAGATAGAGATTGAGAAAATAACAACAATACTTAGTGGTGATAAAGAATGTCGTTTTCGGATTAATCTAAACACATAAAGTTAAACGTGTGAAACTTCATCTAACACCCTAGTTCGCTACATGCCGGTCTTTGGATTGAGTGTTGCTCAGATATGGAGTGTTAGATGTTAAGTTATTATGGTTTAGTATTGGAGATGGCACGATTGCGAACTGCGGGATCGTTAGACAAAATTTTATTTATATTTTAAGTTTTGGGTAAAATCATTAAGGGGGAGCTTGGTTGAAAAAGTTATTTTGTATTTTAGTTATCTTTATTTTAATATTTTGTAGTGTAAGTGAAGTATTGGCTGGCGATATTTTTTTTCGCTTAATGCATGGAGATCAAGATGCTCTTGTTATTGGGAAGATAACTGGCCATAAAGGAAGTAAATATACTGTTGAATTGATACATGTTGTAAGTGGAGAACTTAATAAAAAAACAATAACAGTAATTTCAGATTTTAAATATAGATTTTTAGAAATTGATCCTAATATTGAAGATTATTGTGTATTGTCTTTAGATAAGAGTATATGGAGCTATAAAATTAAATGGGGTTCCTATAAAGTAAATTCAGATAATTATAAAACTTTAAAGTTTATAAAGACAGGACTTTCTCATAGTGCAAAGGCAGATTTAACAGCATTGGAGTGGTATATAAATAGTGATGGAAAAGAAAGCGATTTTTATTTTGAAGGAACTAAAGTATACTTAAGACGAAAAAATGGTGATTCAATAATTATATATCCAGTGGAAGATAAAAAAATAGCTCTATTAATATAGAAGACATATCTAATGAAGATAGACCGATTGAACAAAAGACTAATTATACTTACATCATAGTAATTATAGTGCTCGCAATAAATATTTTAATTGCTTTAAAAAAAGACAATGTTAGGAAAAAATGACTCTCTCTCTCTAACATACATGCACCTCTATCCTAGAAAGTATGGTATCATAAGAGGGAAAAGGAATATTCTATAAATTTTGAAAGAAAATAATAGGGGCGGTTGTATAACCGTCTTTTACAATATAAGGAGGATTTTTTATGAAACATAGTGAGGCATTAGAGTATATACATTCAACCTACAAATTTGGAAGTAAGTTAGGTCTTCATAATATAAATTACTTATTAGATTTAATGGGAAATCCTCATGAGAATTTAAAGGTTATTCATGTGGCAGGAACTAATGGAAAGGGATCTACATCTAATTATATAGCTACTGTTTTAAAGGAAGCTGGTTACAAGGTAGGATTATTTACTTCTCCTTATTTAGAAGAATTTGAAGAGAGAATAAGGATTAATGGAGAAAATATTCCAAAGGATAGACTTGGACAAGTTACTAGTAAGGTTAAAGATTGTGTAGATAAAATGCTAGAGGCGGGAGAAAGCCATCCTACTGAATTTGAAGTAGTAACGGCCATAGGATTTGAATATTTTAAAGAAGAAGATGCTGATTTTGTAGTCCTTGAAGTAGGTATGGGAGGAAGACTTGATTCCACTAATGTGGTGAAAAAGCCTCTAGTATCTGTTATAACTCCAATAGCCCTAGATCACACTAATTTCCTAGGAAATACTATAGAAAAAATTGCCTTTGAAAAGGCTGGAATTATAAAGGCAGAATGTCCCGTTGTTTCTTATCCTCAGGAAGTGGGAGCTATTCAAGTAATAAAGGATATTTGTACGGAGAAAAATTCTAAGTTATATGAAGTACATGTGGATAAGGTAAATATTAAAGAAACTAATGAATATGGACAAATTTTTGATTTCTTAGGGTATGAAGATATACATATAAAAATGCTAGGGGCCCACCAATGTAATAACGCAGTAGTGGCCATAGAGGTATTAGAAATACTTAATAGGGATTATAAATTTAACATAGATAAAAAGCATATATATGAAGGTCTTAAAAAATCTGTATGGCCTGGGAGAATTGAAATACTAAAGAATGATCCAACCATAATCATAGATGGAGCTCATAATTATCATGGAATAAAAAGTCTTAGTAATTTAATAAGGAATAATTTTAAAGATAAAAATATAATACTAGGATTAGGAATATTAGGAGATAAGGATGTGGAACCTATGGTTTCTGAAATTGCTCCTTTGGCTTCTAAGATAGTTATAACAGAACCTAATAATCCAAGAAGGATGAAGGCGGAGGATTTAGGTGAAATAGTTAAAAAATATTGTAGTCATATATATATTGAAAAGGATATAAAAGATGCTGCTAAAAAGGTAATGGACATAAGTGATAAAGAAGATATAATTTTATTTGCAGGTTCTTTATACATGATAGGGGAGGTACGAAGCCTATTAAAATAAGGCATATCCAAAAAATAAATTAGTTTATTTCTTTCATATGCCTAAGAGGAGAATACATATGTTAAATAGGGATTTTATTAGACAATTTGCACATGTTATATCGGAAGGTTTCATATTTATAGATTCTAAAGGAACCATAGAACTTTATAATGACAAGGCTAAGAGTATATTTGGAATACTTAATAATTCTAGTATTAGTCATGATTCTGGCAAAATAGAAAAGGGAGATATAGTAATAATTGTGGATAATTCCCTTGGGAAAGATGATGGCTATTTATCTAGGAAGGATCTAGGGAAAATAGGTATTAAAGATGAAAAAATAACCAGTGGAAGTGCTTTTATAGGTATTGGAAAATATGAAGAAAATGACTCTCAATACATTTATGAAAAGAATAGGGAAAATTTAGAAGTGTTAAATTTGAAAGAAGAATTTCACGGGTTAGATATAGAGTGTGAAATTGACTTTTTAGATAAGTATGTAAATATTATAGTGAATAAAATGGAATTTAAACTATCTTATATTTATGCCATAGGCCATATGGTAGTTATAGATCCTATAAGTCATAAGGTGAAGTTTTGTCAAAATAGGGGATATACGGCAAAGGGTGAAAGTGTAAAAGAACTTTTAGATGGTAAGAAATTCTTAGGTAAAGGAAAAAATCAGCAATCCTTTTCTGTAATAGGTAAAAACATCTATGATGTACATGAATCACCATTGATAGATAAATTTTATAAAGTGGCTCAAGGAGAAAAAATAACCTATAAAAATAAATCTATAGAAATAAATGGAATTCCTACTAGGTGTAGCATATATCCAATAGATTATGAAAATAAGCCATCAGGGGCAGCTCTTAAGGTTGAGGACACATCCCTTATTAAGAAAATAATGAAGGAAAGGGATGAAGCCATTGATAATCTAGAGCGAATGGAAAGGGTACTATATAAGACAAAGGATATGTATGATAATTTTTCCCATATTATTGGTCATAGTAAAAAAATGAATCATGTAAAGAGGTTGATACATAGGGGGTCACAAACTAATTCTACAGTTCTTTTGTTAGGAGAAAGTGGAACGGGAAAGAGTTTGCTTGCAAAACTCATCCATAAAAATGGAAATAGGAAAAGTAAACCATTTATTCATGTGAATTGTGCTTCTATTCCAGAACAGTTACTAGAAAGTGAGCTCTTTGGATATGAATCAGGAGCTTTTACAGGAGCTAACAGGGAAGGTAAAAAAGGGTATTTTCAGCTTGCTGAAGATGGAACCATATTTTTAGACGAAATAGGTGAAATGCCAAAGGTTATGCAATCAAAGCTATTGAAAGCCTTACAGGAAAGGACCTTTTATAGGGTTGGTGGAACTGTTGAACTAGAAATTAAGGCCCGTATAATTTGTGCTACTAATAAGGTCTTAGAAGAAGAGATAAAAAAGGGAACCTTTAGGGAAGATCTATATTATAGAATAAATGTGTTTCCCATATATATTCCTCCCCTCAGGGAGCGAAAAGAGGATATAAATGAGTTGGTTAAAGGGATGTTACCAAATATATGTGGCAGATTAAATGTTAATGTTAAAAAGCTATCTTCTAAGGCCATGTATGATTTAGCTGAATATGATTGGCCGGGAAATATAAGGGAACTTGAAAATGTATTAGAAAGGGCTGTTAATGTAACAGAGGGAAGTATAATACATGAATATAATTTATTTCTTAGAAATAACAAAAATAACAATGAGAAAGAGTTTGTTGTAAAGACTTTAAAGGATCATATGAATGAGGCGGAAAAACATATCCTAGTGGAGACCATAAAGGTTTGCAAGGGGGATAAGAAAAAAGCCATGGAAGCTTTAAATATTAAAAAAACAAGTTTTTATGATAAATTAAAGAAATATAATATCTAATAGTTCGTAAAAACGGAATGATTCCGTTTATATGAACTATTTTTTTTGTATTCACATAATAATTCCGAAAAAACGGAAATCAAATATATAGAGTACTACAAATGCTGAAAAAAGGCCAACCCTAACATGGCATGAATTTTGCAAATTAGTTATACTATAAAAATTAAAGGGGAGGTTATTTAATTATGTTTAATGGGGAAAAGAATTTTATATTTCATGGAAGTGATACGGTCAAGTTAGCTAATAAATATGGTACCCCTTTATATGTAGTGTCAGAGGACCATATAATAGATAGATGTACAGAAATTAAGGAAAGTTTTTTAAATAAATATGAAAATACAAGAGCTGTGTATGCCTCAAAGGCCTTTTTAACAAAGGAAATGTGTAAGATAGTATCTAGGGAAGGTATTGGAATAGACGTAGTATCTGGAGGAGAAATATACACGGCCATGAAGGCTGGCTTTCCTATGGAAAATGTAATATTTCATGGAAACAATAAAACTATAGATGAAATAGAGTTAGGAATAGAGACTAATGTGGGAAGATTTGTAGTTGATAATTTGTATGAATTAGAATTATTAAACGCATTGGCGGCTGAAAAAAATAAAGTTATGAATATTTTATTTAGAATAACTCCTGGAGTTGATAGTTACACCCATGAGTATATATCCACAGGACAAGTTGATTCTAAATTTGGAATACCTCTTAAAGAAGAAATATTATTTGAAGCTATTAACATGGCCATGGATATGGAATATATAAATCTTTTAGGATTCCATTTCCATGTGGGATCTCAGCTATTTGAAAATACATCTCACCTTATGGCTTTAGATATTTTATTAGAATTAATAAGGAATGTAGGGGAAAAGGTAGAATTCGAAACGAAAGAATTAAATGTGGGGGGAGGTTTTGGAATAAGATATACAAAGGAGGATAATCCTAAGCCTCTTAGTTATTTTATAGATCCTATTATGGAAAGAATTCAAGATAAATGTGAAGAGTTTAATTTAGAAAGACCAAAGATAATAATTGAACCAGGTAGATGGATTATAGGAGAAGCGGGAATTACCCTATATACAATAGGAGGCATAAAGGAAATTCCTAATGTGAGAACATATATAGGAATAGACGGAGGCCTTCCAGATAATCCAAGGCCTGCCCTATATAGGGCTTCATATGATGGGGTAGTGGCTAATAGAATGGATGAGGAATTAGTTAATAAGGTAACTATTGCTGGGAAATGCTGTGAATCAGGAGATATATTAATAAGAGATTTAGAAGTACCTGAGATAGAACCAGGAGATATTTTAGCGGTTAAAAGTACAGGTGCCTATAATTATTCCATGGCTAGTAATTATAATATGATTCCTAGACCGCCAGTAGTCATGATTAAGGATGGGGTAGATAGGTTAGTAATCAGAAGGGAAACCTATGATGATATATTATCTAGGGAAGTGATATAGTTTTATGATGGTAAAAAAGTAGCAAATGTATGCTATAATTTATAGTAAACTATAAACTAGCTTTATGTGAGCCTACTTCAGGAAACTATTGAAAATTTTTTCCATTGAAGTCCTTGTCACAAGCCAAAGTGTGAATCTTCGTAGTCAGGTTCATGGATCATGTTGGAGTAGCATATGCTGTTGTGACGTTCCTCAATTTCAAAAATTTTCAATAGTTTCCCTTGTAGGCAAGTTACGGTATAAAGAAAGCTTAGTGTTACGAAATTTATATAGAATTGAAATAGAGGTGTTTTTATGAAATTTACAAAGATGCAAGCAGCAGGTAACGATTTCATATTAATAAATGGATTTGAATATGAAATAGATGATTATAATGGTCTAGCTAAAAAAGTATGTGATCGTCATTTTGGTATAGGTGCAGATGGTCTTATGGTATGTAAGGATAGTAATGTGGCGGATATAGAAATGAGATATTATAACTCAGATGGATCTAGGGGAGAGATGTGTGGTAATGGTATAAGATGTTTCTCTAAATTCATATATGACAATAATATTTTAAAAAAGGAATATTTTAAAGTGGAGACATTAGGTGGAATAAAGACCATATGGATAGATGAAACTGATGGGATCACCAACACTATAAAGGTAGATATGGAAAGGGCCATATTTGAAGCGCAAAAAGTTCCTGTAAATATGGGCACTCATAGGGTAATAGAAGAAAAAATTTCATTAGATGGAAAAGATATGGTCATATCTTCTATTTTAGTGGGAGTACCCCATACGGTTATTATAGTAGAAGATTTAAAGAATACATTAGTAAATGAACTTGGAAGAAAAATAGAAAATCTAGATATATTTCCTAGGAAAACTAATGTGAATTTTATAGAAATATTAGACAGAAATACTATTAATATAGCCACTTGGGAAAGGGGTGCTGGAAGGACCCTAGGTTGTGGAACTGGTTCTTGTGCCTCTGTAGTAATAGGTCACCTGCTAGGTAAATTAGATGAGAAGGTTTTGGTTAATACGGAAGGAGGAAAACTCACTGTAGAGATTGGATCTGACTATGAAATATACATGACAGGGGATGCCAATACTATTTGTATAGGACAACTTAAAATATAATATCATAAATTGGAATCTCCATTCATATAATTGAGTATGAGTGGAGGTTTTTTTATATGAAATTAATTAGATTTAGGCCTTATAAGAAATACACAGATGAAAAATTAATTTCACATATACAAGAGGCATTTAGAAAGATAAGGTGTTATGAAAATTTAGAAGAAAATATGGTTATTTGTGATGAAATGATATACGAAGCAAAAATAAGAAATTTAAAATGTGGAAAAGAGACATTGTATAAAAATATATTAGAGGGAGATGGCCTGTGATTAAAAGCCATCTCTTTCTTATTCTGTATATTTTTTTATAATAGGGAAGCCTTGTATGATTCTAATGCCTTTGATAATTGATCTGGGCATGATGTGGTCTTATTTCCACAGGGAATTCCCCTTAGCTTTTCTATGGCCACATCCACATCTGTTCCTATAAGTAGACTCGTTATACCAGTTAAGCTTCCAGGACAACCTCCATGGAATTTTACATTTTTTATAGTGTTATCTTCCACATGAAATTCAATTTCCTTTGCACATGTTCCTACTGTCTTGTATATGTTCATCATAATCCTCCTAACAAATATTGTTCATTTTAAAAATTAAATACAAAAGTGATTTTAATATATTTAAAGGAAAAAATCAATATGAATTCACATAAGAGAAAGTTATGCATAAAATGATATAAAGTAAAGGCATTGATCTTAGGGGTGAAGGAATGGGGGAGAATTTTAAAAACTTAGGGTTTGTAGCAAATATGGGTGAGGACAGCATATCTGTAGTAAATTTAGACATGTTTCATGAGAAAGAAAAGATAAACTTATATAGTTATTATCTGACTACCATAGGGAAAAAGTCATTTATAGGACCCCATGATGCTGTACTAGACTATAATAATAAGTACTTATATATAACAAATTCTCATGATTCTAGCGTAAGTGTTGTGGATTTAATTCAAAATAAGGTTGTGAAAAGCTTTGCCGTAGGAAGTTGCCCCAGTCATATAGCCATTTGCAAGAAAAAAAGAGCCATATATGTGTCTAATTCAGATTCCAATTCCCTATCCATATTAGACATGGATAGGGGGGAGTTGCTTACACAAATACCTACAGGAAATATGCCACACCTTATAAAATTAAGTAAGGATAAGGAAAAATTGTATGTATTAAACCTAGGATCAGATAACATGACAATTATAGACACTAATGTTAATGATACGGAAAAAACTATACCAGTGAACGGAAATCCTTATCATATGACCTTAAACAAGGGGGGGGATACTTTATTTATAGTAAACACTAGTTTTTCAAATATGGAAGGTGGCAGTATTACATTATTAGATACAAAGGAATATGAAATAATGGACAAAATTAGAGTGGGAAAAATGCCAATAGAAGCCATACTAGATAAGCATGAAGAAAATCTTTATATAACAGATTCTGAATTAAACGCTGTTAATGTACTTAGTATAAGGGAAAAAAAATTAGTAGATAGAATATATGTGGGAAGGATGCCTGGTAGTATAAGTTTTACTTCAAACTATAAACATTTATTAGTTAGTAATGTACAAGATAATACCTTATCTATAATAGAAATAGATAAATATAGAAGAAAAGTAATTAAAACCATAGAAGTAGGAAAAGAACCAAATTGTATAGTGGCCATATAAGTTAAAAAAACAGTTTATATAAACTGTTTTTTCTAATTTTAAATTATTAAATTTATTATGGAACCATACAAATTAGATGCATCACTTTTCCATTTTTCGCAGATTTGTTTTGCCTGCTTGTTAGATGCCACACTTATCTTTAGATCTATTAGGGTAATATCATTTTCTACAACTTTTAGATCAACTATATATTCCTTGTCATTCTTTTTTATATAATCTGCAGAAATTTGTGTTTCCTTTAGCCAAAGATGTCTTCTTTTGGAAATATCCTTGTTCAATTTATTTATAAGAGATTCTCCCAATCTTTCTTTAAAATAATCTAGGGTTTTTTTACCTTTTTCCGTAATTAAGTAAAAGAAAGTATTTTCACTTTGGGTATGTTCTATCATTCCTATTTTAACTAAATCTGATAAAAATTGCTGGAACATGAAATAATTCATATAATCATTTTCCATTACAAACTCAGTGAGCTGAGTATTAGTCAAGGGCACTGAGAAAGAATCAAGAACGTATAACAAAACAAGTTTGTGATTTGCCAGTTCTTTAGTATTATTACATAACATATAAACACCTACTCTTTAGAAGTTTAGAATACGTACAAAAACATGACTGCATATATTCTAAAATAAAAGTTTAATATACTATATAATTATACAAAAAAAAAAGCAAATTAAAAAGTAGTCTTGCGTGAAAAAGTTCATAATAATTAAGGGAATTGTTGAATAATCATATGGAAATAATAAAAATAAAAGGAATATGGAAAACCATATTCCTTTTCACACTAAATTTAATTTATTACATTTTTCCTGATAAGTTTCTCTCAGCTGTCTCAACTAATTTCTTAGTCATATATCCGCCAACATAACCATTTTGTCTTGAAGTTAAATTACCCTTGTCAATTGATTCATAGTTTGCTAATCCAAGTTCACTTGCTATTTCAGCCTTCATTTGATTTAAAGCCATTCTTGCTTCTGGAACTACAGCTCTATTTCCTCTTGACATAATTTTCCCTCCTGTTTTTAGTGTGTGTTTTTTCAACATATTATTATGTTGTATTAATAATTTAACCATTTTGTAAATCAAATATGATAGTATATTATGTTATCATGTATAATATATGGTGGAATATAAAAAAACAGAAAAAATTGTATAACATTTAAAGGGGAGGACAAAAAATGAAGCCAATGAAAAAGATTATTTTTTTAATTTTGCTACCCATATTAATATTTGCAGCTTGTGGGACAAAGGATATGAAAGCAGAAGTGAAGGAAGAA
This sequence comes from Anaeromicrobium sp., assembly GCF_025210435.1. Lineage (GTDB taxonomy): Bacteria > Bacillota > Clostridia > Peptostreptococcales > Thermotaleaceae > Anaeromicrobium. The sequence goes on along the minus strand of NZ_JAOART010000065.1, from coordinate 2,170 downwards.
CAAATGGAAAATAGTGCTACAACAGAAGAAAAGGTAGTAGAAAATAAAGAAGAAAAAGAAAGTATTGTGGAGAAAAAGGAAATAGATTTAGAAAAGATTAAGCCAAATGAATTAGGACAAGTTATGGTTTTAATGTACCACAGTATATCAGAACCAGAGGCAGAATTTACTAGAACGCCAGATGGTTTAAGAAAAGATTTAGAGTATATGTATGAAAATGGATATAGGCCAGTAAGCTTAAATGATTATGCTACAGGTAATATAAGTGTAGAAGCTGGATTTACTCCTATAGTAATAACCTTTGACGATGGATGGGAAAATAATTTTAGTATTATAGAAAAGGAAAATGGAGAATTTGAAATAGATCCTAATTGTGCTGTTGCCATATTAGAAGACTTTAATAAGAAACATGAAGATTTCCCATTGGAAGTTACATTTTTCGTAAATGACAACACTCCCTTTGGACAAGATAAATACCTAGAATATAAGTTAAACTATATTGTAGATAAGGGAATGGATATTGGAAATCATACTGCAACCCATGTAAATTTCACTAATGTAGACCCTGAAAGAATACAAAAGGAAATTGCTGGCATTGTAAAAATGGTTAAAAAGTATGTGCCAGATTATGAAGTAAATACAATGGCTCTACCCTTTGGATCAAGACCTAAAAACAAGGAATTATATAAGTATCTAGAAAAGGGAGAATATGATGGGGTTAAATATGAAAATATTGCCATATTAAATGTGGGATGGGATCCATATAAGTCTCCTTATCATTCTAAATTTAATCCTTTAGCAATCCACCGAGTTAGGGCTAGTGATTTACAAAAGTATGTGGATGGTGTTGGAATGTATGACTGGTTTAAACATTTTGAAAAGGGAAATAGGACAAGATATATTTCTGATGGAGACAAGGACATAATCACAATTCCAAAGAACTATGAAGATGTATTAGATAAAAGTAAAATTAAAGATAAAGAAATAAGAACTTATGAAGTGAATAAAGAGAAAAAATAATAAAAAGGGTATGTGAATTTCAAGAAAACTCAATAATTCAGCAGGGTGATAAAGTTTGAAAAAGTGGTTTTGAAGGATATGTTGCTACACGCACCACATGTGGAGTGCTGTGTGTCGCTAAAGAGAAAATAATATGTATTAATAGTTTTTTAACTATATTATGCAGGTATGTAGGAAAACCTAATTTAAGGAAAGGTCAATTAAAGAAAAGATGAAGTCTTACAAGAATTATATGTAAGACTTCATCTTTTACTTATATTTCAGAAGAACGTGAAGAAGTTGCTATATAATATAAATATGATACTTCTGGACATATGTATTAGAATATTGATATTTTAAATAAAAGCGCTTCAAAACTCTACGGAGCGTTTATTGAAAAAATACCTATTTCAAGTTATTCTTTATAGGTGGGGGTGATTACATGGATTGTATTAAGGCTGGAAAATTAATTTTAAGCCTTCGCAAAGAAAAGAATATGACTCAGAAAGAAATTGCGGACGCTCTAAATATTAGCGACAAAACCATATCAAAATGGGAACGTGGTTTAGGTTGTCCAGATATATCTTTAATTAATGAGCTTTCCAATATTTTAGGTGTAAATGTTGAAAAATTATTAATAGGTGATTTGTCTCCTAATAGTAAAGATACAGGTAATTTAAAACATATTAAATTTTATGTATGCTCAAACTGTGGAGATATTATATATAGTACTGGTAGACCAGATATTTCATGTTGTGGTAGAAAACTTGTACCTTTAGTTTATAAAGAACATGATAAAGAACATAAAATAACTATTGATGAAATTGAGAATGATTATTATATCACTATTAACCATGAGATGACTAAAAATCATTATATTTCGTTTGTTGCTTATGTGTCTTTTGACCAAGTACTATTAGTAAAACTATATCCGGAACAGAATGCAGAGATTCGTATTCCAAAACGAAAAAAAGGGAAGATATATGTATATTGTAGTAAGCATGGATTATGGAGGAAGGAGAATAAATAGAAATGAATACAAATTTTAATCCTATAGATATTCAAACATGGTCTCGTGGGCAAATGTTTCACTATTTTTCAGTAATGGCACCAACTAGTTATTCTATTACGGTTGAATTGGATATAACGAATTTTAAAAATTCTCTTAAAC
>NZ_JAOART010000064.1 GCF_025210435.1 Anaeromicrobium sp. | reverse complement strand
TTCCTTATCTAAGCTTTCAGTTCCTTCTTCCCATAATATCTTAGAATATATTTCTGGAAACAGAACTTCTACTACTTCTTCCTCAAATGCTTCCAATATGGATTTCCAGGCAGCATCAAAGTCATGAATTTTTGCCAAGTTTTTCACTTCCCTACTTACTTGTCTTTCTTTAATTATATCATATTACTTATTAAATCATTTACATATATCCTTTCTAAAACAAAGAAAAAAACATGAAATCATGGACTATAATTACTATCTATGTAATTTTAGATGGACATACTTTGAGTAAAATTTACCACTTAGTCCCTACTTCTATCCTCAAAATATTTGCCTACTTTAGGAAAATATATGATATAATTTACAGAAACATATGTTCTTAGGAGGTTTTGCTAGTGACAAGATGTGGTTGGGTAACAAAAGATCCTTTATATATTAAATATCATGATGAAGAATGGGGAGTTCCCGTCCATGATGATAGGGTTCATTTTGAATTTTTAGTCCTTGAATCTGCTCAAGCTGGACTTAGTTGGATAACAGTCCTTAAAAAGCGTGAAAATTATAGGCTTTCATATGATAATTTTGACTATGAAAAAGTTGCCTTATATGATGAAAAAAAGATTGAAGAGTTATTATCCAATAAGGGAATTATTAGAAATAGAAGAAAGATAGAATCATCTATTAATAATGCTAATAGATTTATGGAAGTTCAAAGGGAATTTGGTTCCTTTGATAATTACATATGGAGTTTTGTGGACAATAAGCCCCTTATAAATAGGTGGGCCACTTTAGGACATTTACCTGCCTCCACAAGCCTTTCTGATAAGATATCTAAGGATATGAAAAAAAGAGGTTTTAAATTCATAGGCACTACTATTATCTATTCTTATCTTCAAGCAGTGGGCATAGTAAATGATCACACTACCGATTGTTTTAGATATGAAGAATGTATAGAAAAAAATATATAGAATGGTTTTTCAATTATATATGTACTAAATTCTCTAATTTTATATACAGATAATCCTGTTTTAATGTAAATGGTCTGGTCATCTAATATGTCCACACAATAAGTCTCTACTTTTATTTCCATTTAAAAAGGTGAGTCCTTATAACTCACCTATAGCAACATTTAATACTTTTCCAATACTATCCTGAATCAATAAGTTAGCCCTATTATCATAAGCTGTAGTACTTTTATTAATAAGTATTAACTTATTCCCCCTATAATATTCAATTAATCCTGCTGCTGGATATACGACAAGGGAAGTTCCCCCTACGATCAATACATCTGCATTTGCTATATATTCTACAGCCCTTTGTATAGTATAATTATCAAGGCCCTCTTCGTATAAAACCACATCAGGTTTTATAATCCCACCACATTTTATACATTTAGGCACAACTTCACTACTTTGGGTCACTATATCTAAAGAGTACTTTTCCCTGCAATCCATGCAATAATTTCTGTACACGGAACCATGGAGCTCTAAAACATTTTTACTACCAGCCCTTTGATGGAGTCCATCAATATTTTGGGTTATTATGGCCTTTAATTTCCCACGCTTTTCAAGATTTCCAAGGGCCACATGGGCCAAATTAGGTAAAGCATCCTTATATATCATCTTTTCCTTATAAAATTCATAAAACTCCTTTGTATGATTCATAAAAAAACTATGACTTAACATAACTTCTGGTGCATACTTTTGTCCCGTACTACTATATAACCCCGTATCAGCTGTTCTAAAATCAGGTATATTACTCTCCGTAGAAGTGCCAGCTCCTCCAAAGAACACAATATTATCACTTTCATCAATTATTTTTTTCAATATCTCAACACTCAAAAGATCACCCCCACTAAATAGTATATCCATTTTTTTCATTATATCATATATAAATTTATGAACTAAAGCTTTACCCATACAGTAACTTGCCTACGAAGGTAAATGTATTAAAATTTTTTGGAATCGTGGAACGTCACAACATCCTATGATTCGTCAACATGAATCGTGAACCTATCTTAAAAATTCACACTTTAACATGTGACAGTGACTTCGATGGAAAAAAATTTTAATACATTTACCTGAAGTAGGCCCACATAACCCCCATAAAATCATGGACTTTATTTACTATACATTTAATATTCTTTTATCTATTATCTTCCGCTTTTCTGTGCCCTTAGAACAATCTTTCCTTTCTCCTTTCATACTTATATGTAGGGTAAGTTTATCTCCTTTAATTAACTTTTTAATTATTTCACATTCTTCAAGTCTATTATAAATAAGAGGAAATAACCTTTCACCCAAAGGATCTTCCATATTCACATATATTGTTAAACAATCCCTTTTTCCATCATTAGTCATGACTCCATCATAATCACCTATTTCCCTTATTGAAAATAAAATTTCATCCAATTGTCCAATAGTTAATATGTGCCCCTGTGAAAGGGAAATGGCCCCTTTTCTTCTATAGATTATCCTATCTAAACTTTTAAGGGCTGTGCCACAGGGACAGGGTTTATTAATAATTCTGCTTATATCTCCCGTACCATAACGAATAAGGGGCATACCCCTTCTTGTTAAGGTAGTAAACACCACTTCCCCATACTCTCCCTTAGGTACAACTTCCCTTGTGACAGGATTTATAATCTCAAAATACAAATCAGCTTCCCTTAAATGAAATCCCTCTAAGGCATCACATTGTACTCCTGCCCCAAGGCCCATTTCAGTCATACCATAATGATCATATACCTTGCATTTAAAAAACCTTTCTACTTGATTTATTACTGCCTTTGGAGCATAATCAGTACTTAATAATACACTTTTTAATTTTATCTTATCTTTATTTTTTTCATTCCTTATAAGGGAAAGGACTTGAGTAGGAATGGCCACAAGGGAATTTATTTTCTTATTTTTAATTATTTTTAGTACCTTCTCAGGATCATATATTGGTCCATGTATATATGCCTTAACACCCATTCTCTTTAGGCCCTTTTTAAGTAAATCCCCCACACTTCCCTCCCTTTCTCCTGGAAGTAAAATAAGGACCCTATCTCCCTTTTGCACTAAAGTTGACATGCCTATTTTAAAAAAATCAATAGTTAATTCTTGATCATCCCTTGTGAAAAATATTCTTTTCCTTTCACCTGTAGTTCCAGATGTTTTTAAAGTAACTATCCTATTAATATGATTTTGTGGCACACAAACAAAGTGATTAGGGTTACACATTATATGGGAATCCCTAGTAAAGGGAATTTTTTCAAAATCATTAAAAGAATATATTTCCCCTAGTTCTCTTAAATGATTCTTATAAAAGACACTATTTTTTTTTACATATTCTATATTTTCCCTTAGTTTATCTAATATATAGTTATCTAATTCCCTTCTAAAATCATTAGAGCCTTTATGTCCAATCTTTTTTCTTATCCACTTATCTAGGGGAGTAATATTCATCAACACTTGCCCCTATATAGGTAATTACCCCTAGTGTCCGTAAGGTTGTATGCACAAAATGGTATTATATCTCCCTTTTGGCTTACCACATGTATACAACAATCTTTTAACCTATCTAAATCAATATTCCAAGCATCTTGAAAGGCCATACCAGAAATACTAAAGGTGTATGTTTTTAGGTTATTTAATATCTCATCGAAGGTGGAAACATCACGAAAATTATCTTCACCACATTTACAGGTCTTATTGGGTAGCTTCCAATTTCTAGCCACGAAGGCCCTAGCCTTTTTTGCCCCTACTTCAGCCCTTTGAACTTCACCACAACAACTTTCCTTAGATATGGATTTTAATATGTTTTTTCCCCTATATAAGTAGTTTCCGTTGAAAGAACAAAGAGAATTTTCACACCCTGGTGCCTTAAGAGTTTCTCCTTTGATTCTTCCCCTTGTCTGCTTTTCTATTTCCCTTATTATATCTGGAATAGTTATTCTTGTATTTTCATTACTTTCAGGAGTAAACCTTCCAAAGTAACTAACAGGTTGAAAATGTACTCCCCTTATATGGGGGATACGGTCTATGGCAAAATCAATTATCTCTCCTATATTATCCATATTCACATGGGGTACAAGGGTTGGAACAAGAATAACTCCTATATTATATTTGTCCAAATTTTCAATGGCTTTAACTTTAGTTTTAAAAAGATTTTTCCCCCTAAGGCTTTTATATATATTGTCATTTGTACCATCAAATTGTAAAAAAACTGAATTTAGGCCTGATTTTTTTAATCTTCTTACATACTCCTCATCTTCAGCAATTCTCAATCCATTTGTATTTAATTGAATAAAATCAAATCCCATATGATGGCCAAGTTCTATTATTTTATCTAAATCATCCCTAAGGGTAGGCTCTCCTCCAGATATTTGTATATTATAAGGGCCCCCTCCTTCTAAAAGTCTTTCATACCAAGATTTTATTTTATCTAGACTTGGATCTTGAAGATCTCCTTTTTTTGAGCTAGCAAAACAAAATCTACATTCTAAATTACACCTATTAGTAACTTCAATTAAAGCTGTACATGTATGCTGCCTATGATCATTACAAATTCCACAATCAAAGGGACATCCCTTTTCTATCTCCGTAAAACTTTTCTTTGGTCTACTAGGTATCTTTTTCCTTATCCATTTATCAATACTAGGGTCACCATTCCATATTAGGGTCTTAAACTCTCCATGATCATCACATTTTTTCTTTAGATAAACCCTATCCCCTTCCTTCCATCTGTAAGCTTTAATTTTCTTTAAGCATATGGGACAAAGGCTTTCTGTTTGGAATATGATTTCCCCCTTCATCATTGTCTCTCTCCTAACTCATAACCATGTTCATCCATAATCTGCCAAACCCTATTAAAACTTTTTTCTATAATGCTTCCACATTTTACAGGATAGGATATTTCTCCCGACTCATCTACTAACAGCTGTTCTCCAACTATATGTAGACAATCTGTACTTTCAAATTCTTCTTTAAACCACTCCATATATTCTTTAATCATATTATTAAAATCTTCCTTATTATTATCACAATCTTCTTTCCCACCATAAAGACCAAATATACAAATTCCTCCCGTTAAAACTCCACAAGTTCCTCCTGATGACCCTATTCCTCCACATAATCCATTTAGAGCTTTTATTAAATCTTTATTTTCTCTTTCCTCTTGTTCTAACACTAATTTGACCATTATCTGGGTACAGCAGTATCCCCTAGAAGCAAGTTGAAATATACGAAAAGCCATTTCATTCATACTAATTCCCCCTTATGTTTTTTGAGCAATTAAAAGAAAATATCCAACTTTACTCTTTGATAAAATCCTTTTCAATTCATTAGAATCAATATTGCAATTTCCTGTTTTATTCCAAAAAACATTCATGGAACCATATTGAAAAATAATATTAACCATCAGTTCCTTTAAATAATTTGTATGGTCTTCAAAGGACCTTATCTCAAATCCCCTTTCAATTAGTTTTTCCTTTAAAACTTCCACATGGTGAATTCCCCTTAGACAACTTTTTAAATTAAGTTCATTCAATTCATTTATGTATCTAGGTTCCCTAGCATAAACATCAGAAATGGCTAAGTACCCCTTATCCTTTAGGACCCTATAAATTTCTTTCATAACCATGTCTTTATCTTCCATTAAGGATAAAGTACACTCACAAAATACTCCCTCCATTTCACAGTTCTTAAAGGGAAGTTTTTCTCCCCATCCTTCATAAAGATTTAGATTAGGATTCTTAACCTTCCCCTCCTTAAGGAGTTTTTTAGAAGGATCAATTCCCACTGAATCTAGGTTGTATCTCATCTTTAAGTAGGCCACCGTAGTACCCATACCACATCCCACATCTAAAACCCTATGATTATTTTTAAAGTTGCATATATGAACTGCCCTATCTGTAAGGTCAAATCCACCTGGTCTTATGGTATCTCCCGTTACATTTCTCATATGTTCACTTTCATAAACAGAGTTAGATCCACATGAAAACATAATGTTCCCCCTATTATTTATCCTCTAAATTTTGTTCTACTAAAAGCATTTTCCCTTGGGCTAATTTTTCTGTAATTAGTACTAATTTACAATTAGGGCATTTTAATAATTCTACTTGAAAATCTCCTCCTAAATATATGAGCTTAACCTTTTCCTCCTTGAGAGGGGAACCACATTTAGAACAAATCCATTTAATTTCCTCATCATAATTCTTAAATGTCATATTTAATCCTCCAATATTTCCATTCTATGACTGTACACATTGTGAATTATAAAGGCATCTTCACTTTTTTCATATTCCACCCAATAGGTGACATTCACAATTTTTTTATAGGTAAGTAAGTGGCTATTTTCTGGATTTAAAAACTTTCTATTATTTTTTTCTCCATACTCAATAACCTCATTAATATGTTCCTTTAGGATTAATCTATCTTCCATATTTTTCATTGTATTTTCAGGGATTATCAAATTTAATCCCCTATTATCTAATTGAAGATTTTCTTCTCCCCATAAGGTTTTTAATAGATGGAGTTTTAATCTGGTTCTATTTTCATGTCTTTCTGAAAGGGTAGGTCCCTTCTTTTGAGAGAGAATGTCCAGATTTTCACCATATATTAGATCTAAAATATGAAGAGTTCTTTTTCCCTTTGATGCAAATAAATCTCTACACATGAAACAATAGGCCACATAGTCTTTAGAACTTTCATTTATTCTCTTCTCAATAAAATCTTCAGCCATTTCCCTATTGGCATAATATACTAATCCTCCATAACCACAACACTCTGTTTTTTCCTTAGAATAATTTAATTCTTCAATATGATATCCAAGGTCCTTAATAATTCTTCTTACACTTTCATGGATATTTTTATCATATCTAGTTGTACAGGCATCGTGAAGAGCTAAAGCAGGTTTATTTTCTACTCTTTTTCCTGATGGGATTCCAAGATCAACCATCATATCCCATAGGGATACTATATTTATTTCAGGCATATAGGTTTTAAATATGTAATAGCAAGTTGAGCAGGCCAGTATTAAGATGGGCTTACCCATTTTAATCCAGTCATCCTTTAGTTTTTCTATATTTTCATTAAACATATCCATTCTACCTGACCACTCTCCTGGTGCACCGCAACATCCAAGGCCTAATCCTACCTTTTTTATTTTATTCAGAAGATAATCATAAACCTTAGGCACATATGAAGGAGCAGAAGCACTTAGTTGACATCCTGGAAAGAATATATATTCACTTTCTTTCATATTTGGTCCATGTTTTAAAAGCTTAAAATTGTGGCTATTATTATATTCCATATCCCTTAAGGCAAAATCATGGGCAGATGGGGGCATCTTATTTCTTTTTACCATACTTTGCCTTGTTTCCATGATTATATCCTTCATACTTAAGCTATTAGGACATACTTCTCCACATAGACCACATAATGTACAAGAATTAATCATCTTATTGGCCCTATGATTTCCAAGTACAATATTTTCATTATGATTTATATGCCTTATATACTTTTTGGGATCCACATTGAATTTATTTAGATGGGCACATGCCTTAACACAATCTCTGCACTCACACTGGGTACATCTACCCGCTTCAAGGGAAGCCTTTTCTTTAAGATCCTCTTCCATATTTAAATCATATGGTCTAACATGTTCAATATGTGATATATCCATATTTGATAGTGATTCATAAGAACCTTCCCTTTCCCTAGCTGCCGTTAGAGATTTCTTATTTACAAATCTAGTGATAGAAGTGGCTGCCCTTAGGGCAGATGACACAGATTCAATTACAGAATCATTAGCACTGAAGACATATCCTCCAGCAAATAGATTATCCACCTGGGTTTGAAAGGTCACTGGATTGATTTTAAGTTCCTTTGGCCAAAGGCCAGTTCCCAAATATACTCCATCATATTCACCTAATATTTCATTTATTTTTATATCCTTTCCAACCTCTGTATTAAGTTTTATTTGGATTTTCTTTTTACTTATTTCTTTAATTTCTTCTTCTAGTATATCCTTTGGAAGAATTTTTTCATGAAAATCCCATAGGCTACCGCCAAGTTGAGATTTTGCCTCATATATGGTCACATTATACCCCTTTTTATCCAACTCATTGGCTACACACAATCCACTTATTCCTCCACCTATTACAGCGATTTTAAAAGGTTTCCTAGGAATTCCAAATTTCTTCTTAGGTTTTGTATACCCATATTCTATGGCTATTTTCTCCAACTTTGATATTTGAATAGGCCCACCCAATTCCCTTCTCAAACATACCCTCTCACAGGGATGATCACAAATCCTACATATTATCCTAGTAAAGGGTATTTTCTTATTTAATATCCTATAGGCCCTCTCAAAATTTTTATCCTTAATTTCCCTTATAAAAGAAAGTATATCCACATGTAATGGACAAGCCCCATTACAAGGTGGTGCATTATCAGTAATACATAGATCCTGTTTACTCAGTAACTTATCTAAATCCATCCTCATTCAACTTCCTTTTCACATTCTTTTATAGATTTATTAACTCAGAATAAGATTTATGTGGGCCTATCTCAGGAAAATAGGCTCACATAAACCTATATAGATTTCTTGATTTTGAATTTGTTTTATACAGTAACTTGCCTACAAGGGAAAATATATTGAAAATTTTTGGAACCCTGGAACGTCACAACATCCTATACTACTTTAACATGACTCATGAACCTATCTACGAAGATTCACACTTTCGCTTGTGACAAGGACTTGGGTGGAAAAAATTTTCAATATATTTTCCTGAAGTAGGCTCACATAAAGCCAGTTTTTTATTGGGAAATCTATATTTATTGCAGCCTATGTTTACATAAACATAGGCTGCAATGATTTTCTATTTATCCTTTAATTCCTTAATTCCAGCTAATACCTTTTCTGGACGAGCTGGTAAATGGGTTATTCTCACATTAGAAGCATTATAAATTGCGTTAATTATGGATGCATGGGGAGCTGCAAGGGGCATTTCACCAGCGCCAGAAGCACCAAATACTGCATTTGGTCTTGGGGTTTGTGTATAGATTAACTGAATATTGTCTGGCACATCCTTAATTTGAGGAATACCACATCCTGTTAAGGTTGTGTGTTTCTTCAAGTCTTCAAAATCTTCACTTAAGGCTAGACCAATACCTTGAGCAAGACCACCATATAATTGACCATCAGCAGCCAACTTATTAGTAATAGTACCTATATCAGCAGATAAGGTCATCTTTTCTACTTGGGTTTTACCAGAATTTAGATCTACTTCCACTTCTGACATTACAACACCATACATATAAGCTGCAAATGGATTACCTTGACCCGTTTCAACAGAACAATCAGTACATGGTGCAGTCCATTTACCCGTATATCTTAAATCTAACCCTTCTGAAACCATTTCATCATAGGTTCTGTATGTACCATCTTCCTTTTTCATTCCTTCAACTAAATTTCTACAAGCAGCCACAGTGGCATTACCTGTTACCACATTTGAACGACTTCCACCAGCAGGTCCACTATTAGGAGTTCTAGTCATATCATTCATAACTAGCTTAATTTCTTTAGGACTTATTTTTAAAGGTCTTAAAGCTTCATAGGCATAGGTTAGTGTACCTATATCTGCCCCTTGACCATGATCTTCCCATGAATTTCCTACAGTTACTCCCTTTGGAGTAAGTTCTGCCCAAGCTTCTGAACTATCAGCACCATCTAACCCTGAACCATAAATAGATAGGGCAAGGCCAACACCATATTTCTTATCCTTACTCTTAGCATTCTTTTCTTTAGCCCTTCCTTTGGCTTTTTTATATTCTGGTCGCAATTTATCTAATAGTTCAGGTAAACAAATCACATCTGGTTCACAACCTGTTGGAGTGGTACTTCCCTTTCTATATACATTTTTATATCTAAATTCAAAGGGATCCATACCTATTTTTTCTGCTAACTCATCTACTAATACTTCTGAAGGGAACAGTATTTGAGGAGCACCATATCCACGGAAAGCTGATCCCCAGGCATGATTTGTACATACAGTACGTCCATTACCTCTCATGGATGATATATCATATCCAGCTCCACCAAATTGGACACCTCTCATAGTAAGTAAATCACCAAACTCTGAATATGGCCCGTGATCAACACTCCAGTCAGACTCTAAAGCCAATATCTTACCATCCTTATTAGCTGCCATTTTCATATTAGTCCAAAATGGAGCTCTTTTACCTGTATATGTTATTTGTTGATACATATCAAACTCTAGATATACAGGTCTATTTGTAGCCAATGTGGCAACACCTAATAGACCTTCCATAGTCGGGCTAAATTTGTATCCAAAGGTTCCCCCTGCATTATTTTGAACAATAAATACATCTTCAGCTTTCATTCCAACACCATCAGCTATCATAAGGGCATGGAAATGAAGGGCAATACTTTTAGAATGAATAATAAGTTTTCCTTCATCATTTAAATAAGCAAATCCCACGTCTGGTTCAATAGGTAGATGGGGTTGTCTTTGAACATAGAAGCTATCTTCCACCACATATGGTGCACTCTTCATAATAGGAGCTGTTTCTTCACCCTTTACAAGCTTGTTCTCAAAGTAGATATTTGGTGTTCCTGGATGAATTTCAATAGCGTCTTCATCCATGGCTTCAGGAGCACTCATATATGCAGGTAATTCTTCTAATTGAACCTTTACCTTTTCTGCCCCTTCCTTAGCAGCCCTTTCCGTTTCTCCAAGTACTATGGCTATGGCATCTCCAAATTGAAATACTTTTTTGTCACATAATATTGGTCTATCTAAACCATCTCCCTTGTTAGTTGGAAAGGCCAATCCATTAATCCTATTAGTTCCCTTAACATCTTTGTATGTTAAAACCTTATATACGCCTGGAACCTTTTGAGCCTCAAAAGTATCTATGGATAATATATTGGCATGGGAAACCTTTGCCTGTACTAATTTTGCATGAAGAGTATTCTTAGGAAGCTTTAGACCTAAATCTGCTCCAAAATCCCACTTACCAGTTACCTTAGCTAGGGCCGATGGTCGAACATACTCTGTTCCATACATGGAAGCTCCTTGTGGAAGTTCATACCAAAGATCCTTTACTTCTATTTCTCCCCTCATTAATCTTGCGGCATCCATAACTGCATCTACTAGGGGTTTATATCCTGTGCAACGACATACATTTCTATTCTTTTGGAACCACTCTCTAACTTCTTCCCTTGATGGATTGTTATTCTCTTCTAATAAAGCCTTTGCTGATACTATAAATCCTGGTGTACAAAAACCACATTGAGCAGCACCATGTACCATCCAAGCTACTTGAAGTGGATGAAGATTATCCTTATCCCCTACCCCTTCAATAGTAATAATCTCTGATTCATCTGGAACTCTCTTCATCCTAGTAATACAGGATCTTACAACCTTTCCGTTAAGAATAATAGAACAAGCACCACATTCCCCTTTATTACAACCAACCTTTGTACCAGTTAAAAGCATCTGCTTTCTAAGTATGTCCGATAATCTGGCATGAGGCTCTACTAATATGGTCTTTTCTTCTCCATTAATAATAAGTTCCTTCCTTAACATAATACATCTCCTCTCCCTTATAGAAAATCAACTTGAAAATTGATTATAGATTTATCAACACTAAGCTTTATTTATACAGTAACTTTCCTACGAAGGAAAATATATTGAAAATTTTTGGAACCCTGGAACGTCACAACATCCTATGTTACTCCCACATGAATCATGAACCTATCTACGAAGATTCACACTTTCGATTGTGACAAGGACTTGGGTGGAAAAGATTTTCAATATATTTTCCTGAAGTAGGCTCACATAACTCAAGTTTGAAAATGATAAATCTATATTCTTTTAACATGCTTAACAAAAATGTACATATATCCTGTCCCTTATATATATATTTTTATTAATATCCTTTTATTACTATGGATTTATAAAATCAAGTTTTCCCTCTACAGTTAACAAACTATAAAAGATAATAAAAAAACTACCTCTTTTATATTAAGAAGTAGTTTCTCTATTATCTTTTATATTAAATATTTCTCTTGTTTCCATAAACAGGTCTTAATGCAGTTAAACCTGCAGCAGATGGTACTAGACTATAAACAAAGGCCAATGATCTTCTTTTCCAAGATGACTCATTAATTTCAAACATAGCCTTATGAGTACCAAAGTAAATAACAGCCATTCTTATTACCATTAATACCCCTAATGATACAGTCATTATTCTTGAAACTTCTGGTGATACATTATTAGATATTACCCAGCTAAGACTAAATGTAAGAGCTAATAATCCTGCTATAGTTACACAAGCTACAAATCCTGTAAATGCTTTTAAACAACAATCTAAAACCGTTCCTTTTCTCCCTTTCATATTCCCCACTCCTTATCTATTTTTTTAATACTTTAATGCAATTTATTATGTCATTTAATTTCTAATATTCCCTCGTGCCAGTACATAATATAATAGGCCAAACATAATTTCAATAAAAATTTTTCACTTAAGAACTTGCTGTTTCATGTTATTTCTGCCAAATCAAAACTCCCTTTTTCACATTTGCTTTTATCTGAAAATTATAACCCATATTTTTTTATAGTTATAATATGAAAGGTTCTTTTTATAATGGATTACATGAAAATAGCCTCTTCTTTTTACAAGTAAGAACTACTATACTTATAATAACTATACTGACCATGCATAATTTCATTCATTTTTTTAATTATTGCGAATATATTTTTTTGTAATTAAACTTGTGAGAAATTAAATCTTTTCCTGAAGTAGGCGCCAGTTTCAATTTCCTAAATCTATAAAAACCTAATATAAAAACCGATAGAAAAAATCTATCGGTTTCTTTTAAAGTCTTTTTTTAATTACTATATTTTTCTTAACCTTTTTTATATCGTGCATTATCTGTTCCTTGTTAGAGGTATTAGTAAAGGATACCATATAATTTTTATGATCCGTATACAATATTACATTCTTTGTTCCCAAATTATAGGCTCCACTGGCAAATATGTATTTTTCTGATTCCTCTGCCTTAGGAGGCTTGCCCTTTTGTGTTTCCACAATCTTTTTTATACTATGGATTGGAATCTCATATTTCCTAAGACCACCCCTGATTTTTAATATATCTCCTTCTACCCTATAGGAGGAACCTATTAACCTCCATACTACATATCCAACTAAAGCTCCTAATATTAAACCTATGATATTACTCATATTAACACATCCTCTTTAGATTAATATGTCTGACTCTGATAATTTAATTTTTATGTTATTATTATCATACCTTTGTTTACTATCAAATTCAACTACACGTCTAACTTTCTTTATTCCTATTAACTCTTTCCATCCTAAATATATTCTCTTTATGAATTCTTCCCTCCACAGGTCCATTTTATCTATTAGGGGACAATTGTGAATTTGATCCTTTTCTATTACTAAATATAGTTCTCCCTTTTCCATATGTGGTTCAAAGGGATAAGTCCTACATTGGATAGGTCTTAAATTCCTTAAACATCCAAATTCATCTTCACAATAAATGTAGTGAAGATATTCTACATTAGGGGGTATGTCATATTCAAAACTAGTATGCCTCTCTACCTTTAGGTTTTTGTTAAATTCACTATTTCTTAGGATGCTCTCATATTCATAAGGCATTAAGTATATGCCCATCTTTTCTTCTCCATCATAGGTCCTACAACAATGATGGTTACAGAGTTTTCCACAATCTCCATCTATTAATTGTACATCCATTAATTCATAGACCTTTTCATATATACCTTTGTAATTCATATCATATCTCTCCATATTTCATATTATAATAGATTTGTCTCATAAAAATACCAACTGCCTTAGTTTAATTGACTATTTAAAATAAAACAAGTTAGAATTTATTTAAATAATGAAATATTTTATTTAGTCCCATCTCTATTTCATCCTCATTGACCCTTGATATGGATAGGGTTAATAAATTCATTTTTCCTTCATAATTATAGAAGCACTCTGAACTATTTCTCAATTTAATATTGGATTTCTTCATATGGTCTATCAATTCTTTTAAATTAATTTTTTTATTTACTTCAATAGATAGGAAAAGTCCTCCCTTAGGAATATTTATTTTATAATTGGGACTTTGAAATTTATGGCATACTTCCTTCATTTTCCTTCTTCTTTTCCCATATGTGCTTTTCATTTGTTCTATGGATTTATTAAGCATGCCATTTCTAATGTATAAGTCTAGTGCCCCTTGAGTTAAGGTAGACGTATGTACATCTGCATGGGTTTTATATTCTAGAAACTTCTTGCATAAATCAGGAGGCATTATGGTAGTACTTATTCTTAAACCTGGTAGTAATATTTTAGAAAAGGTTTTTAGGTATATTACCCTATTATTTATATCTAAATTGTACAGGGAATAGTTCCTCATACATTCGTCTAAATCTACTAAATAATCATCCTCAACTATATACACATTATATATATTAGCCAACCTGACTATTTCCTTTTTAGTTTTTAAATCTAGTGACCCTCCTAGGGGATTATGGTATCTAGGTATTATGTAAAAAAACTTAATATTTTCTCTTTTAAATATTTCTTCTAATCTATTTAAGTCTATTGTATTATTTTTTCTTTCTATGGTTTTAATAGCTATGCCCTTAACTTTTAAGCTCTTTATAATTCTATGATAGGTGGGATTTTCTATTAATATGGTTTTCTTTCCTTCATTAAAATCCATTTTAACGAGTAAATCTACAGCCTGTTGAGTGCCTGATGTGATAAATATTTCACTTTCCTTAGTGAATATTTGATAATTTTGCAAATATTTTCGTATAGTTTTTATTAAAGAATCCAACCCTTGAGGATCTCCATATTTACTAAAATCCATCTTATATATATTTAAAACGTGGTTGAGACAATGATTAAATTTCTCATAGGCAAGACTATCTATATGTGGTGTCACTGTTGAAAAGTCTATTTCCTTTATTATATTTTCTTTACTCTCTAATTTTGATACTAAATAATAACCACTTTTTTTGACTGCATATATTATATGATCATTTTCAAGTTTCTTGTAAGCCCTAACCACAGTCTGAGGACTACAGTTTAATATTTCTGATAGTTTTCTTACGGATGGGAGTTTATCTCCTCCCTTTAGTTTATGATTTTCTATTAAATCATTTATATATGTAATTATGCTTAAATATTTACTCATAATATCCCTCTTTTATAGGTTTGAAATCTGTATTAATACAGATTGCTTTTTTTATAAAATTCTGTAATTCCATATCAATTATAATATACCTATAGGATTAAGTCCCTATGATTATACAAATTTCGACTATAAGAATTTATTATAGTTTTTGTATAATTATAAACTTTTTCAATAAAACATTTTTTAGGAGGCAGATTTTATGGAAAAACAAGAATTATTAGACAAAGTTCAACAAAGGGCAGAAGGATATTTCCAAAAGGGAGAGTTTTTTTGTTCAGAATCTGTAGTTCATACTATAAATGAATTACTTGGATGGCCTTTCCATGAAAGTATAACTAAAATGGCATCTGGATTCCCTGTGGGTATGGGAAAAGCAGGATGCTTATGTGGTGCCGTTAGTGGTGGTCAAATGGCCCTAGGAATGGCCTTTGGTAGAAATCATGGTGAACCTATGAATGATGCCATGTTCCCATTAGCAGCAGAACTTCATGACTTTATAAAGAAAGAATACAAAAGTACCTGTTGTAGAGTCATAGTTAGGAATTTTGAATTTGGCAGTCCAGAAAGAAAAAAACACTGTGTTACTATTACTGGTTTAGTATCTCGATGGGTTGCAGAAAAATTAATAGATAATAACATAATAGATTTAGAAAGTATTAATTTTTAAGGAATGATTAATATGAAGGATTATATAAAATCAATCCCCTTACCCATAGCTGGTTTAATGCTAGGTCTAGCTGCCTGTGGTAATTTAGTGAGTAGTTATGGCTTAATTTTTAAATATATATGTGGATTCTTTAGCTTTAGTATTTTATTTTTATTAATATTCAAAATAATTCTATTACCTAAGGTAGTTAGTAAGGAATTAGAAAATCCCATAGTTAATAGTGTATTTCTAACACTCCCCATGGCCGTAATGATTTTGTCCACCTATATTATAAAGTTCCATTATACTATGGCCTTTTTAATATGGTCCTTAGGTCTAGGTCTACATATACTATTACTCATAGACTTTACTAAAAAATATATATTAAATTTTAATATGACTAAGGTTTTTCCTAGTTATTTCATAGTATATGCGGGTATAGTAGTGGGAAGTATTACCTGTGTTCCTTATAAGTTACAACATATTGGAAAGATAATATTTTATTTTGGCCTTACAAGTTACATAATACTACTTCCCATTGTAATATATAGGCTTATAAAATTAAAAATTACAAAGGAACCTGCCATGCCTACTGTTTTAATCATGGCAGCTCCAGGAAGTTTATGTCTAGCAGGATATTTGAGCTCTTTTAGTCATAAGAACGAAACATTAGTCTATGGCCTTTTAGGTCTATCACTACTAATGACCCTTTATGCCCTTATTCGTTCTATTAAACTATTAAGTCTTAGATTTTATCCAAGTTATTCAGCCTTCACATTTCCCTTTGTAATAAGTGCCATAGCTATGAAAAAATCTATAGGTTATTTAACTTCTTTAAATGTTAATACTACTATTTTGAAATACATATTTAAAATTGAAGAGTTATTTGCCATTTCTATGGTATTTTATGTACTCATCTTATACATGATAAATCATAGAAAATCTATTACTTGTTCAATTTCTAAATAAATATTCATACTTAAAATAGCACAAGCCCTTAGCTTGTGCTATTTGTAAAAGCATAATCTACTAAAAATCCTATACAGGCTCCTATAGCATAATATATAAGATCACTCCATAAAAATCCATATCCCAATATTAGCCCAAATAATCTAATACTTCTTATTTTATTTATCCAGGGACTTTTATATAATTGAGAAAGTTCTATAGTATATGAAAATATTAACGTATATAGAACTATATTTCTGTATATATTCTTTATAAAGATACTTCTTAATATGAAATAGACCATAGTTGCCCACAATATATCACCAATATATAGTGGAAATATATTAGTAAATTTTCTAGATAATAAACCTAATATTATTGTTATAATAGTTAATAATATATATTTTAATCTATCCATTTTTCCATATATGCCTTCCCTAATGTCCTTTTTTCTTCTCTTTTTTCTTTAATTGCTTCTTTAAATATCTTTCTTCTTTTTCCTTATGTCTCTCCTCTTTTTTCTTTTTATTACTAACTCTTTTCCATTCTTCCATATGGACTTTCAAGGCCTCCTGTGCCTTTGTACATGGGCTTTTTTTATTCCGTTCCTTTGCCACTTCCCTTTGTCTTCTCTTTGGATTTATCCTTTGTGGTTCCTTCTTTGATTTTTCTTTAAAGGCCCTAGACAATCTTACTCTAGAATAATCATTGTTAACTATAAACTCAAAGACTTCCGGTTCTGTAGGCTCTGGTCCAAACACATACCTGCCTACTTGGTATTCATCCTTGTGAAACACCTCTAAATATGCAACCCAAAAACCCTTTTCAAACATCACATTAAACCTTGATTTTACCATATTCATAATGTCATCCCCTTTGAAATATTCAATTACCAGAAATGGACAACCCAAAGGGGGCAGGTTACTGCTACACATAAGTATAGGTCTGGACTACCAACCAGAACTGTGTTTTTATTTTGGCATCTTTATATTATCATAATAACTTCCCAATTTCTAGGCCATTTATAGAGGCCTTCTTGTCTATATTTTAAATTTACTTATGACCTTTTGTAATTCCTGTGCAAGATCTGATAAGGCTTCGCTAGAACTTGCCATTCCCTCAACAGATGCCCTTTGTTCTTCCGTTGATGCGGATGTTTCTTCTGTTGACGCTGCATTTTCTTCTGCTAGGGCTGATAGGTTTTCCATTATATTTAGTATATTATTTTTTCCCTTCTCCAAGGTCTCTCCTGACTCATTAAGTCTTCCTATTACCCCTAGAGATACTTCTACACTTGCTGAAATTTCACCATATTTAGATTCTATGTTTTTAACACTTTCTTCTTGACTCCCTATTATTTCCTTAACCGTTTCTACTGACTTTACTGTCTTTTTAGAATTATTGATTAGTTCCGTTACTATATTATCTATTTCCTTAGTAGATTTGGTAGACTGTTCTGCTAATTTTCTAATTTCTTCTGCCACCACGGAAAATCCCCTGCCATGCTCACCAGCCCGTGCTGCCTCTATGGCTGCATTTAAAGCAAGTAGATTGGTTTTCTCTGCTATTTGAGCTATAAGGGCACTGGCAGAACCTATTGCCGCAGAACTGTTATCAGCCTCTAAGCTAGTACTATATATTTCCTCTGTTGCCTTTTTTGTAGTATTAGTCTTTTGTACTAATTCATATACCACATCTAGTCCTTCCTTAACATTTCTATCTATAATATTAGAACTTTTATTTAATTGTTCTAGGTATTCTTGATTTTTTTCTATAATAGTTCCTAAATCTAAAGCATTTTCTGTTCCAATTTGAGTATCCTTTGCTTGATTGTTTGCACTTAAGGCTATCTCTTCTATAGTTCTTGCCACTTCCTCTGAAACTAAGTTTACCTGCCTTGCTGTAGCTGATAGTTCTTGTGAAGATTCAGCCACTTGATTTGATGTTTCTCCCACTTGATTTAAAAAGGATCTTAAATTAATTATTATAGATTGAACTGATTCTCCTATTATACCTACCTCATCTTTTCTTTTTATAAGTTTCTTATCTATATTTTCCCTAAGATCTAAATCAGCTACTGTTTTAGCTTTTTTAGCTATTTCTACTATTGGTTTTTGTATTAAGTTAGCCATAAATAAGGCTAAAATTACTCCTACTGCCAATAATATGGGATTAACTATTCCTATTAACTTTTTTATATTTTTTAATTGAGCAAAGGCCTCTTCTTCACCTACTTCAATTACTAGGCCCATTGGTTTATCTCCTAAGGTTATGACTCCTAAGCTACCAAATACAGGTTTATTTAGATAATCATTATATCTATCCATATGAGTATATTCCTTATTATTAGCCTTTATTTCCTTTGACAATAATTGGATGGCCCTTGTATTAATACTTTCCTTAAGAGCTGCATTTTCCTTATATTTGTTCTGTTTTGTCTCACTAAAAAGCAAACCTTCCTCGTTAACTAAATACGAATCTCCACTTTTACCTATTTTCTCTATTCCCCCATGGACAATTTCATTTAATCTATCTTGATTTATAATAATATTTACTGTACCAATTAAGTCAGCCGTATTCTCATAATATATAGGTGTAGACAGGGTCATAATATTCTCTGCTGTAACATCTGAAAAAAACAGGTCAGACCAGATTTGTTTCCCACCTAAACATTTCTTTATGTAATTTCTTCTATATAACTGAGCACCCTTTAAATTTTTATTATTTACTGAAAATATACCTACACCCTTTTCATTCGTTATAAATATATCCGTATAATTATATTCCTTTACTACTGTTTTTAGAAATTCTGCAGTTCTTACCTTTTGAGTTAAAAATGATTCTGAATAGGAACCCTCTTCATAATAGATATTTAGAAGTTCTTCTATGGACTGGTTTTTAGCTAAAGTTCTTCCATCTCCCTTTCTTTCAGAAAAATACCTATTTAATTCTTCCTTTGTAAGCTCTAAAAAGATGTTGTTCTTAGCATAAATTTCTTTTGTCAAATGTCCTTCTATTTCATAATAAAAGAATCCAGATAATAAAAGAATTGGTATTACTCCTGTCACCATAAACATGGTTAATAATTTGTTTTTCATCTTAAAATTGTTCATTATTTCCCCCCCTTTAAACACATATCCATACTTATTTTACCATATATTCAATTTTATGTATTATTATTACATCTTAAATCGATGAAAAATAATCGCATATTTTTACAAAAAAAATAGAGATGCCAACATTTAGCATCCCATTCATATAATTACTATATTTTGTTCTAGATCTGTCTACCCTAAAGACTCTATCATTTTACCACATTTCCTTAATTATATCCATAGAAAATTGTCTTATTTTTAATATTTTTGTCTAAATTTGTATGCAGTAAATCTATGCACTATTTCTGTACCGCCTACGCTTATAGATTTCGTGACACTAAGCTTTCTCTATACAGTAACTTGCCTATAAGGGAAACCATTGAAAATCTTTGGAACCCTGGAACGTCACAACATCCTATGCTCCTTGAACATGACTCATGAACCTATATACGAAGATTCACACTTTCGCTTGTGACAAGGACTTGGGTGGAAAAGATTTTCAATGGTTTCCTGAAATAGGCCCGCATAAAGCAAGTTTATACACCAGAAATCTATATAGATTTCGTAATACTAAGCTTTCTTTATACAAATTTCTGTATACCTTTTAATTCCTTCTCAATATATATAATAACTTTTCCAAGTTCATTAATGTGATTATGTAATTTATATACTTCATCCCTTTTATATCTATATTCCTCAGATATTCTTTCTATCTTTTCACTCCCACTTATACATTCTTCTATCTTTTTTCTAACCTCTAGTATATAGTATTCTTTCTTTATCTCAGAAAGTTTTTTAATTAGTTTTTCCATTTCTTCCCTGTATTCACCAATTACAACCTCATAGGCATCTACCTTTATTTTTATATCACTAATCATCTATCACCAATCCCCTACACTGATCTCATACTATATAATATTCCATGGGATTGTATCTTGTTACAAAAATTCTGACTTTATTTTTTAGGCACATTAGGCATATTCAAAAAATAAATTAGTTATTTCACTGGTTATTTGAATTATTTTCTTCGTTATGGATCCCTTACATATGTTTAATATGCTCGCTCACCATGCCTTGAAAATAATCCAAATCCTTCAGAGAACTGACTAATATATTTCTTTCATATGACTTAAAAGCTAGACTCTTAAAGTCTAGCCTCTATAACCTAGGGCCCTAGATATACTATTAGCCGTATTTAAAGTTTTTTCTATTAAATAGGGTAACTTGTCCTTTGTAAACCTTTGATCAGGACCTGCTATAGATATGGCTCCCACTACATTTTCTTTATAATCGTATATGGGAACCCCTATTCCTATAGTATGTGCCTCCATTTCCCCATAACTTATAGTGTATCCTACCTCTCTACTTTCCCTTATCATATGCCACAGTTTTTCCTTTTCCACAATAGTGCCTTCTGTATATTTTATAAACTCTTCTTCACCTAATAAAATATTTATCTCATGATCATCTAAAAATGACAGTATGGCCCTTGGACAAGCCCCAGCAGTAAAGCCTGCTTTTCTTCCCTTTTTAGTAAAAAGTCTTACAGGATGAGAACACATGAATTTTTCCACATAGTATACATGATTTTCTTCTCTCATTACCATTTGTACATCCTCATTTATATTATCCCTTAATTCTTTCATAAAGGGTCTAGCCACGTCTACTATTTCTAGATTTTCAGAAACAATAGAACCTAGTTCTAAAAACCTTATTCCTAATTCATACTGATTTGCCTTTCCATCTATATGGACTTTTCTTAAAAAACCATTTTTTTCAAAAGTATTTAAAATTCTATATACAGTAGCCTTAGGATAACCAGATACCTTTGCTAACTGGCTAAGTCCCCTACTTGGATTTTTTTCATCAAAATAATTTAGGATATCTAATGCTTTATTTAAACTTTGATTAACTGAACTTTCTTCAGCCATTTTGCCACCTACTTTCACTGATAGATTAGATTATATCATATTAGGCATATTCAGAAAATAAATTAGTCATTTCACTGGTTATTTGCCTATAAGGGAAAATATATTGAAAATTTTTGGAATTGAGGAACGTCACAACATCCTATGATACTCTAACATGACTCATGAACCTATCTTACGAAGATTCACCCTTTAGCTTGTGACAAGGACTTCAATGGAAAAAATTTTCAATATATTTTTCTGAAATAGGCACACATGAAGCTGGTTTATACATAATAAATCTATTAAATAAAAGTTTCTCTATTTTCCATTTGAAATTATACAAGATTTTTTATAAAATTATATGGACTATATATAATGAGGTGTTTAAATGTTACTAGTAGAAAATGTAAATCACGGATTTGGTTCAAGAGTCATATTAGAAGATGTGTCCTTTAGATTAAAAAAGGGAGAACACATTACCCTAGTAGGTGCAAATGGAGAAGGAAAATCCACATTCTTAAATATAATTACTAAAAAATTAATGCCAGATGAAGGAACTATTCGTTGGGCAAATAAGGTAAGTGTTGGATATTTAGATCAGCACACAGTCCTTGAAAAGGGAAAATCCATAAGGGATGTACTAAGAACTGCCTTTGATGGTATGTTTCAACTAGAAAAGGATATGCTTGAAATGTATGACCAAATGGGTAGTGCTACTGATGAAGAAATGACAAAACTTATGGAGGAGACTTCTACTATCCAGGATACTTTAGAATTAAGTGGATTTTATGCCATAGATTCTAAAATAGATGAGGTTGCAAATGGATTAGGACTTAGAGATATTGGCCTTGATAAGGACGTATCCCAACTTAGTGGTGGCCAAAGAACTAAGGTTTTACTTACTAAGTTATTATTAGAAAGTCCTACCATATTAATCCTAGATGAGCCTACTAACTATTTAGATGAGGATCATATTGAGTGGTTAAAGACTTATCTACAAAATTATGAAAATAGTTTTATCCTAGTATCCCATGATATTGCCTTTGTAAACTCCGTATCAACGGTTATATACCACATGGAAAACGGAAGTATTACTAGATACAAGGGTAACTATGATGACTTTCAGAACATGTACAATTTAAAGAAAAGACAAATAGAACAGGCCTTCCAAAAACAGCAAAAGGAAATTAAAAGTTTAGAAACCTTCATAGCTAAAAACAAGGCTAGAGTAGCTACTACAAACATGGCTAAAAGTAGACAGAAAAAATTAGATAAGATGGTTAAAATAGAAAGACCAAGGGATAAGGTAAAGCCTGAATTTAGATTTAATGAAGCTAGAGTTCCTTCAAAAATTGTATTTGAAGCCAATGATCTAGTCCTAGGATATGATGAAGCCCTAACTAGTCCTTTAAATGTACAATTAATCCGTGGTAAAAAGATTGCATTAAAAGGTGTTAATGGTCTTGGAAAATCTACCCTACTTAAAACTTTAATAGGAAAAATCAAACCCTTTAATGGCAAAGTGGACTTAGGAGACTATTTAGAAATAGGATATTTTGAACAGGAATCTGCAAGGGATAATTCAAATACTGCCATAGATGAGATTTGGAATACTTATCCTAGTATGTCAAACTTTGAAGTAAGACAGGCCTTAGCTAAATGTGGTCTTACAAATGATCATATTACTAGTCAAATGAAAGTCCTAAGCGGTGGTGAAGCTGCTAAAGTAAGGCTTTGTAAAATAATGCTTAAGGATATTAACTTCCTTGTACTAGATGAGCCTACTAACCACTTAGATGTGGATGCTAAGGAAGAATTAAAAAGAGCAATTCAGGCCTTTAAAGGAACTGTTTTACTAGTTTCCCATGAACCTGAATTCTACATGGATATAGTAGAAGATGTATGGAATATAGAAGACTGGACAACTAAAATCGTTTAATTAGGCATATGAAAGAAATAAACTAGTCAACTCACTGAGGCATTTGGATTATTTTCAAGGCATGGTGAGCCAGCATATTAAACATATGTAAGCGATTCCATAACGAAGAAAATAATTCAAATAACCAGTGAAATGTCTAATTTATTTTTTGAATATGCCTTAAAAAGACTATAGGAATTTTTCCTATAGTCTTTTTATGTATTAATTTCAATTTAAAATGTAATTTATGTTTATAATTTCAAAAAATGTTAATACTACAGAAGTATAAAAATTATAAAAAAGGTGATGTATTTTATGAAAATTGGAATTCCTAGAGGATTGGGATATTACATGTATCATCCCCTTTGGAAAGGATTTTTTGAGTCCTTAGGTACCCATGTTGTCTTTTCTGATCCTACTAATAAGGAAATTTTAGATAAGGGTACACTCCATTGTGTAGATGAAGCGTGTCTTCCCCTAAAGGTTTATCTTGGACATATTTTAAATTTAAAGAATAAGGTTGACATGTTATTTTTACCTAAATTAACTAGTGTAAATAAGGGTGAATATATATGTCCTAAATTCTGCTCCGTACCAGAACTAGTAAAAAGTTCTATAAATGAACTTCCACCCACCATTTATACAAATGTGGATTTTCATAAAAATCGCAGTAATCTTTTAAAAACTGTGTATGAAATAGGTAGTCCCATAACCTCTAATAAAAAAGTATTGAAAAATGCTTTTAATGATGGTTTAAATGCCTTAAAGGATTATAGACATAAATTTAGTTTAGATATGTTACCCTTAAGGGAATCCTTATCTTCTACAGATTTTGTTAAAAATGAATTCCCCAAAAAAATTTTAGTACTAGGACATAGTTATGTGCTCTATGATCACTATCTCAGTATGAACTTAATAAACAAAATCCATTCCTTTGGTTTTCAAGTAATCACCCAGGATAACATGGATTTTAAACATATTAAAGGTCTTGATTTTGATAGGGATAAAAAAATCTTTTGGACATTAGCTAGACATACTCTAGGATCTGCCCTATGTGCCCTAAATATGGATGAAGTACAGGGTATAGTATATCTTTCATCCTTTGGCTGTGGAATTGACTCTGTCATTGCAGAAATAGTAGAAAGAAAGATAAGGAGAAATACAAAGAAGGGATTTATGTTAATCAACCTAGATGAGCATACGGGAGAAGCAGGACTAAATACTAGGATTGAAGCTTTTATAGATATGATCAAATGGAGGCAAGATTATGAAACTAACTTTTCCTCACATGGGTAATATGTACTTACCCGTAAAGGCCATGGCCCAAGATTTAAATGTGGATGTGGTAATACCACCTAAGAGTAGTAAAAGAACATTAGAACTAGGTACACGATATTCTCCTGAACTCATGTGTTTTCCCATGAAACTAAATTTGGGAAATATAATAGAGTCCATAGAACAGGGTGCAGACACGGTTATTATGACCACTAGCTTTGGACCTTGTAGATTTGGTCTCTATAGCCAAGTTCTAAAGGAAATACTAAAGGACTTAAACCATAATGTGGATTTCGTATTATTAGAAGCCCCAGATAAAAAATATGGTGAGTTTCTCAATAGGATATATAATGTGACTTCTATTAATAATCCTATAAAAATATCTAAAGTTGTATTAAGGGCCCTTAATATACTTAGGGAATTAGAATACATAGAAGATTGGATTTTAAAAAATTCACCCTATTGTGATTTTCCCCTCCATGAATTTTTTCATGAATTAAAAACTGATTTAGAAAATTCATATGGTACAAAAGAAATGTTTAAAAAAGTTAAAATTGCTAAAAATAAGTTAAGTAAGTTTAATTTAAATAAAAATGCTAACCCTATAAAAATAGGTATTGTGGGAGAAATTTACACTGTAATTGACGATTTTTCAAACTTAAACCTATCTAAAAAATTAAACAATATGGGAGTGGAAGTTCATAAATCCCTATCCATTTCAAAATGGTTTTGGGAACATGTAGTTTTAGGATCATTAGGATTTAAGGATAACCATGTAATAAAGGTGGCAAAACCCTTTGTATCTACTGGAATAGGAGGCCATTGCAGAGAGACCATTGGAAATTCCATACTTTATTCTCAAGCTAATTTGGATGGTGTAATACACCTAATGCCCTTTTCATGTATGCCTGAAATTGTTTCCATGAGTCTTTTTCCTAATATACAAGAAAAATATAATATACCCGTACTTAGTTTAATAATAGATGAAATGACAGGAGAAGCAGGTTATTTAACTAGGCTTGAAGCCTATATAGATCTTCTAACAAGCAGGAGGGATAATTTTAAAAATGAAAAAAGCATATCTTGGAATTGATATTGGTTCTGTTAGTACTAATTTAGTTCTAATAGACGAAAAAAATAATGTCCTCGATTCCCTTTACATAAGAACTCAAGGAAATCCTATAAAAACCATCAAGGATGGTTTGAAAAAATTAAAAGATAATATAACTGAAGAATTAAATATCTCTGGAGTGGGAACTACAGGCAGTGGTAGAAATTTAGGTGGAATAATGGTAGGTGCAGATGTGGTAAAAAATGAAATTACAGCCCATGCCCGTGCTGCCATTCACTTTGTACCAAATGTAAATACTATCATAGAAATAGGAGGTCAGGATTCAAAAATAATCCTTTTGCGTGATGGCATATTACACGACTTTGGTATGAATACTGTGTGTGCTGCCGGAACAGGGTCCTTTTTGGATAGACAGGCAGAAAGACTTGGAATACCCATAGAAGATTTTGGTCATATGGCCCTTAATTCAAAATCAAAAATTAGAATAGCAGGTAGATGTGCCGTTTTTGCTGAATCAGATATGATCCACAAACAACAACTTGGCCATAATCAAGAGGATATAATAAACGGTCTTTGCGAAGCCCTAGCCAGAAACTACTTAAATAATCTTGGAAAGGGCAAAACCCTAAATGGACCCATAGTATTTCAAGGAGGAGTGGCTGCTAATAAGGGCATAGTACGAGCCTTTGAGGAATTACTAGGAGAAAAAATCCTAGTCCCCCCCTATCACCACGTGATGGGAGCCGTAGGTGTGGCCCTCCTTGCAAAGGAAGAAGTTGCAAAAACTAAAAGAACTAATTTCTCTGGTTTTGACATAGCTAATAGTGACTATACGGTTAGTACTTTCGAATGTAACAATTGTCCAAATTTATGTGAAGTAGTTAAATTTTATAAGGATGATAAATTAATATCCAATTGGGGAGATAAGTGTGGTCGCTATAGTAATGCTGCCCAATCTAATGAAAAATTTGCATAGGATTTTTATCCTACTTTATATCTGACATCTAAATTCTATAGGTGTCAGATTTTTATTTCCAATATATTTCAATTTCTAAAATTGAATTTTAAAAAAAGAATTACACATACTTATATTATACTCTCATATATAGATTTATAAAAAAATATGAAAGGAATGTTAAAATGGATAATAATAAAATTGAAAATAACACTAATATAAACGTGGTACAGCTTGAAAACAATATAAATATTACTTCTAAAAAAGTTCCTACAGATACTAAGGGGGCTTATTGTACCTATGAAGGGGCAAAACATGGAGTAGGATCAACCATTGAAAAACCAGATGGTACAAGATTGGTATGTACTGAAGATGGTTCTTGGCAATATTCTTAATTTAAAAAATCCTATCCCTTTGTTAAAATAAGACTATTATTACTTATGGGGGTAAATAACAAATATGAATGAATTACAAAATATATATGAGGATTTTGAAAAACATTTAATGGAAGATGAATTACCTTCTATTTATTTTAACAGAATATTTAAAGAAGAACCAACACTGAGTAAATATCCCTTTACCATGCTAAGTGATTTAAAGAAAATAGAACAATCTCCTAAACATCATCCTGAAGGAAATGTTTGGAACCATACCATGCTAGTAGTTGATAATGGAGCCCTTAGAAAGGATAACAGTACTAACCCAAAGGCTTTCATGTGGGCAGCATTACTCCATGATATAGGTAAGGTCCCTGCCACAAAGATCAGGAGGGGACGAATTACAGCCTATGACCATGATAAATTTGGAGAAAAGATGTCAAAGGACTTTCTAAAAGAATTAGGTGCAGATGAACATATTATTAATATGGTATCTAAAATGGTAAGATGGCATATGCAAATTCTCTTTGTTGTAAAAAATCTACCCTTTGCTAATATAAAAAGGATGGTTGCTGAAACTAATATAGATGATATGGCCCTTTTATCTCTATGTGACAGACTAGGAAGGGGCTTAACCTCAAAGGAAGCTATAGCTGCTCAAGAAAAAAACGTGGAAATATTTATCAATAAATGTAGGGATTATCTATGTGGGGATGAACTTTAAAAAACATATAAAAATAGGCCCTTAGATTAAACTAAAGGCCTATTTTTATATGTTTAATTTTTACTAAATTCTAATCCCTTTAAATATTCTTTTGCCTCGTTTAAATCCTTATAAAAACGATGTTCTCCTACCGATTCTATGAATCCATATTTACTTAGCCTACTTTCTAATTCTTCATTTAAACCTAAAAATATGGGCTCCGTATTACTTCTTAAACACTCATTACAAAACTGTTCTAAGGCATAATATCCTGTGGCATCTATAGTTGGCACACCCTTTAAACTTAGGATCAATACTTTAGGCATGGAGTGTATGACCTTTATGGCCTGTATGAACTTATCAGCAGCTCCAAAGAAAAAGGGGCCTTCTATTTCATAATACATTACATGTTCCTTAAATATTTTGTCCTTAGGTATACGCAACTCATCTCCCCAATTACTTTCTGAGTGAACTACTAGGGATGTATTCGATATTCTGGACATTCTTATCATAAATAGGAAGGAAGCCAATACCATTCCCACTTCTATTGCCACTATCAAATCTATAATTACTGTTAATAGAAATGTTATTAAAAATACAAAGGCATCACTCTTAGGATATTTATGTAAATTAGTAAATCCATGCCACTCTCCCATATTATAAGCTACAATTATTAAGATTCCTGCTAATGTAGCCATAGGTACATAACTAAATAGAGGCATGAAAAAAGTCATGATTATGAATACCACTAGGGCATGGACTATACCAGCCACAGGTGTACGCCCTCCTAATTTAACATTGGCAGAAGTTCTTGCTATGGCTCCCGTTACTGGAATCCCTCCAAGTAATCCTGAAAATACATTTGCAATCCCCTGACCTATTAATTCTGTATTAGACCTGTGATTACCACCTATCATACCATCTGCCACAACTGCTGATAATAGAGATTCTACCCCGCCTAATAGGGCAATGGCCACAGCTGGCATCAATAACATTTGTATAGTATTTAAGTCTATTGGCATGGTTCTTAAATGTAACCCCTGAGATTTAATAGTTCCAAATTGTAATCCTATAGTATTTACATCTAATTTAAATATATTAGCTATAAAAGTAGTTATTATAATTGCAACTAGTGCACCTGGTATTTTTTTATTTATCCTAGGAACTATTACCAATATACATATGGTTAATACTCCAAGTGACAAAGCTTGGGGGTTTAAATAAGAAAAGTTTTCTATATATACTAACCATTTTTCAATAAACTCAGATGGAACCTTTTTTATATCTAGTCCTAGAAAGTCCTTTATCTGAGTAGAAAATATTACTAGGGCTATACCACTAGTAAATCCTGTAGTAATAGGGTATGGAATGAACTTTATTAGACTTCCTAATTTTCCAATTCCCATTAAAACAAGGATTATCCCTCCCATTATGGTGGCAATAGCTAACCCTTCTATACCGTACTTTTCTATTATTCCATAAACAATAACTACAAATGCTCCTGTAGGCCCTGCCACTTGAACACGGCTTCCCCCTAGTAATGATACTAAAAAACCTCCTATGGTAGCAGTAATAAGACCCTGCTCTGGTCCTACCCCCGATGCTATCCCTAATGCTACGGATAGGGGTATAGCTATAATAGCCACTATTATTCCTGCTATTATATCCCTATAAAATTGTTCCTTTGAATATGATTTTAAACAAGTAAAAATTTTTGGTTTAAACATTTTTTGTCCATCCTCACGAAGTTATTTTTGTCAAACATGGTAATTATACACCTTTTTACTCAACTAGAAAATATCGCCTATCCACCTTTACACTCCATAATATATGGTTTTTATTCAAATATTAGAAAAGTCCTTAGTTTTTCTTTAATATAATAACTTTTATAAATATAGATTTCGTAATGCTAAGATTTCTTTATGCAGTAACTTGCCTATAAGGGAAACTATTGAAAATCTTTGGAACCCTGGAACGTCACAACATCTTATGATACTTGGGCATGACTCATGAACATATCTACGAAGATTCACACTTTCGCTTGTGACAAGGACTTGGGTGGAAAAGATTTTCAATAGTTTCCTGAAATAGGCACATATAAAGCTGGTTTATAAATACGAAATCTATAAATGAAAAAGCTCCTAGTTTTTTTACCAGGAACCTTCAAAAGTCCATTATTCTATAATTTTCACCTTATATTCCCTCATCCATGTATCCATCTGAATTAAATATGCAATCATCTGTGGTCCTGTCATGAGCTGGCCAAACCATGGTTTAGTAAATGATTTCCCTCCTGTTTTAACAATGTCATATACCTTATCCCTATCTATAATTTCTAGTATGGGTGAATTCTTATCTTTCAAAATTTCTCCCATCCATCTTTGTACAGCTTCTGTATATATACTATGGTGGGTTTTAGGATATGGGCTCTTTTTTCTTTCTATAATATCCTTTGGCAAAATTCCCTTTAATGCTCTCCTTAAAAGACCTTTCTCCCTTCCATCACAAAATTTCATTTCATTTGGAATATTAAATGCATATTCAACAAGCCTATAATCGGCAAAGGGTACTCTAACTTCTAGACTATTTGCCATACTCATGCGATCCTTTCTATTTAACAAGGTAACCATGAACCATTTCATATTGAGATAAAAAAGTTCCCTCATCCTAGCTTCCTCTGCGGTTTCTCCTTTTATTTTAGGAACCTGTTTTAGAGTATCTTCATATTTTTGAGCCACATACTCTTCTAAGGGCAGATTCTTTAGTCCCTTGGCCAATATATTTCTACGTTCCTTCACATGCTTTGACCAGGGAAAAGTATTGGCATTTATATCAGCTTCTCGTCTATACCAGGGATATCCTCCAAATATTTCATCGGCACATTCTCCAGAAAGGGCTACCGTTGATTTCTTTCTAACTTCCTTGCAAAAAAGATATAAGGATGAATCTATATCTGCCATACCAGGTAAATCACTGGCCTTAACAGCATCTTTTAGTGCTCGTGCCAACTCTAAGTTATTAATGGCTATATTATGGTGATTGCTATTAATAAACTTAGCCATTTTCTCAGCCCATATATCATCTGAATTTGGTTGATACTCATTTGCTTTAAAATATTTATCATTGTCTTCATATGCAATTGAAAAAGTATTCAATATGCCCCTTTTATTCCTTTTAAAATAATTTGCTGTTATGGCTGATATGGCACTAGAATCTAATCCACCTGATAGGAAAGTACATACAGGAACATCCGATACTAATTGTCTTTCAATGGCATCTATTAGGAGACTTCTTGTATGATCAACTGTAGTATTCATATCTTCTTCATGGTCCTTAGCTTCTAATTTCCAGTATTCTTTTAATACTAAAGTGTCATCTCTATATACTAAATAGTTGCCTGGAGGAATCTCCTTTATATATTTAAAAACTCCACTTCCCAATGATCTTGCTGGTCCAAGTCCAAAAATTTCTAACAATCCTTCCCTATCTATAACAGGTTCTACCATGGGATGTTCTAATAGGGCTTTTATCTCTGACCCAAAGATTAGGTTATGGTTTTTATGAGTATAAAATAAGGGTTTTACTCCTAGGGGGTCCCTTCCTAAAAATAAACTTTTATTTTTTTCATCCCATACTCCAAAGGCAAAAATTCCATTAATATGTTTTAAGCAATCTTCTCCCCATTCCATGTATGAAACTAAAAGAACTTCCGTATCTGAATAGGCTTCAAATTTATGTCCCTTTGCCTTTAACTTTTCTCTTACTTCTTCTGTATTGTACAATTCACCATTATATACAATGGTATATTTATTATCTCCTAGTTGCCTTGTCATTGGCTGTCTTCCACCTTCTGGATCTACAATTACTAAACGTCTATGGCCCAGTAATGCATTTTTACATACATAAAATCCCCTATCATCAGGCCCTCTTCTCTTGAGCATATCTGTCATATTCTCCATTATATTTATTTCACCATTAATATTTCTTTCATTATTTATCCATCCAGCAATTCCGCACATAATTTTATCCCCTCTCTTTATTTATTGATAATCATTTTCATTTAATACCATTTATATTCATCCTTTTCTTATTATGTTACACAGGATAGGTATTTTAGTACAATTTCAATATAAATAACAAAAAATTCCTAGTTATATATTCACTAGGAATTTTTTATTATTTAGGCATACGGCCTATGGTTTTATAAAGAGTTTCTTTCCCCTAGCCACATATTGGGGGTACCAGTTTGGAAACCATTTAGTGAATGCTCCAGCAACTAACAATAGTACATATACACAGGGATAATACTTAATCAATCCATAACCTTTTAAAGTAATCACAATAATTCCTTGTATAAAGAATATGAATGCCCAAAATAAGGTCATAATTTTATTCGTTTTCTCAAAGATTTTATTATTCTCCATGGATACATCATACCTATACTTTGAGTATTCACCTGTAAGGGACACGCTGGTTATAGTTGATGTTAGCCATATTATGCCTATAGCCATATAATTTAGAATTATTCCCTTTTCATTAATAAATTGTGAATTTAATTTACTAATGAAAATCAATTGACAAAAATAAAAGAAACTTAACTTTTCAAAATAGGTAATATGCTTACTATTTCTTTTTACTATAAGTACGCCTAAACTTATTAAAAATGGCAACCAAACTCCTAAAAACATATTTCTTTTAATAAATATCCAAGATAAATTCCAAGGTATAAAACCTATTGCTAACCATTTCTCTCCATTTAATCCAAATACCTTTTTAGGTGATTTTCCCTTTTCTTCTTTTCCCCTATTAGATGAAAATAATTTATTAAATTTCATTAAGAATTGAAGGCTACCTTCTATTTTATATAAACCTTCCATCATGGCTTTTGGTCCATCTAAATGTCCCTCTGATATTTCCTTCCACACTTTAAAAGTAGTTATTATCTTAGTAGTAAAATCTGTAACATTTCCCCTGTGGGCTATACATTTTTCATCTTTGATAGTTAAATAGTATTCTTCATCTAAGTCTGTAAAATGAAATCCTATTATGTGGTCTAAATCTTTAGCCTCTTTTTCATTCATACTAAGGGCCATAAGTTTTAAGAATTTATATGCCTTAGACTCCTTATCTTCACTATCCTTCCCATAATCTTCATTCACATGCCAACTAAGATTAGCCATTTCTACAAATTTGTCTATGGCCATTAGGGGTTCTTTTAAAGTCCTCCTAGTCTCCTTAGAAAATTCTCCATCTCTTATAAACTCTATTGCAGATTTATGCACACTATCTAAATACCATTTTATTTTACTCTCTAGTGGAGTTACTCTTAGTAATTCCCCTTCTACACATAGGATTGTTTCACTTAAACGATTACCTGTAATCCTCTTGAATTCATCTATTAGTACACTGAAATTTTCATATTGTGGGAATCCACAATTACTTATGAGTATGTGCTTTTTATTTCCTAATTCATAACGCTGAGGATGGGTATATATATTATCTTTCTTTATTATGTCAGGTTTATTAACAGGTAATGTTCTTTCTACAAATACCTTTAATATGGATGTCATATTATAGTGGTACAAGGGTGTTGCCCATATTATAATATCTCCGTCTATATATTTTTTTAATAATCTACCCATAGAATCTTCGTGTATACATTTTCCTGGAGTCTTTTCCCAACAGGTGAAACATCCAATACAATTTTTAATGTGTTCATCCTTTAAATATATTTGGTCTATATTTATATTTTCATTTGTATCTCTTATTCCCTGTAAAAATCTGTCTACTAGTTTTTGTGTATTTCCCTTTTTTCCCCTAGGACTACCATTTAATACTAATACAGATTTCATATTACTCCTCCTTAATACTCCCTTATCATTCCTATTGCTTCCTCTGCCCATTCCATATTTGCCCTCATACTTTTTAATCCCTTTGATATGGTTAAATCCCAAAATAAAGATTCTTTTTTATTGTCCACGTTTCTTTGAAACTTGTGCAAATTTTCCTTTACCTGGGAAAGAC
Source organism: Anaeromicrobium sp. (assembly GCF_025210435.1). Taxonomy (GTDB): domain Bacteria; phylum Bacillota; class Clostridia; order Peptostreptococcales; family Thermotaleaceae; genus Anaeromicrobium. The sequence continues at coordinate 4,662 of NZ_JAOART010000064.1, read as the reverse complement.
TTTTGTATTCTTCCTCAATTGATTTTTTAAACTTTATTAGGTTATTAATAAGTATTTCCTTATCTGCTGAAGCTCCAAAGAATATTTTCATAGTTATAATATCCCTAGTCTTATTAATTTCTTTTAGTGAAAATTCATTTACCCATCTAACAAATTCACCTTTTCCCCTTTCTGTGATAGAAAATATTTTCTTATTAGGCCTTTTCTCTTGTATAACCCTATTAACTTCTATAAATTCATCCCTTTGAAGTTTATCTAATTCCCTATATATTTGACTCCCTTGAGCGCTCCAAAAAAAATTAATAGATTCATTAAAATACTTCATTAAATCATATCCACTCATGGGGCTATATGATAGTAATCCTAGTATGCCGTGTTTTAGTGACATTTTGCACCTCCTATTTATATTCCACTTGTAGAATATATTACTATTATAATACTCTTTTGTCAACATATAAAGAAAAGGATTTATTAGTTAATATTAACTAATAAATCCTTTTAAAATCCTATTTTTGCCTTATTATACTTACCGTATCCCTACTCTTTCCATTCTCAGAACCATGGGTATAGCCTACAACATGAAAATCCTTAGAGAGTTCATGGGCTAATCCTTCATAATTTTCATATTTTCCCCTCATGCAAGTTGAAAGATGAATCACATCTACACCTAATTCCTTTAACTTATTTATTTTGTACTCTAAATCTCCACCACTATGCATGAATGCCACAAGTTCCACATCTTCCATACCTTCATATCTTTTAAAGGAATCTTCTTTTTTGAAAAAGGCCCTCATACAACCTTTACCAGTACATCTATCTGCCGTTTCTTTTCTTATAATTATTCCTATTTTCATTTAAATACTCCCAATCTTTTTTATATAAATTATACATGAGTAAATTTATCAATACAATGACAATAATTTTATAATATAAAAAGCTCTTAACTAGTTTTTACCTAGTCAGAGCTCTTTGTATCAATTTTGTTCGCACTTCTTATTTTCTCTACAGTATTCAACTATTAACTCATCTAGCTGCTTACTTATTCTTAAAATTTCTCCATCAACTAAATTAACGTTATCATCTTCTAAAATAGTATTAAGGTCTCTTTTATATTTTTCTATCTGTACCTTTACTATTTTCCCTTTCTTCAACAACTAGTCCCCTTTCCAAGCTGAATTTAGTATATTACTATATTTTAATATGACAAAAGTGAGAAAAATGTAATATTTTGTAATATGAAAGAAAAAAATTATATTTAGTTCTTAAGTCCTAGACAAAAGGATACCACATATTATATAGCGTAAAAAAAGCCCATTAAACCATGGACTTTATCTAATATATTGAATTGTATTTTCCCTTCTTGTGGGAGGATTACATATTCTTACTTTTTTGTACCCGAGGGCTACTCCATAATAGGGTGTATATCCCTTTGGTATATTTAATTTTTCCTTATACTCCTCTCCCTTTTCACTACGAAATAAAAAGCTTACAAACCCATTCCAACAAGCCCCTATATCTATAGATTCTGCTGCCAACAACATGTTTTGTGTTGCAGCTGCACAATCTACCTGTGGCATGATAGCATCATCTCTACCAGATACTACTATGATTGTGGGGGCTTTGTAAAAAATATTAAACCTTTTATTATTAGCCATTTTCCTGATCAATTCATCTGGAAAATCCTTGCACATCTCCTTTGACTCCACATTTAATTCTTCTATTAATTCTTTATTTTGAATTACAGTAAAATTCCAAGGCTGGTCATTATGGGCACTTGGTGCATAAATTCCTGCTTCTAATATGATTTCTAGTTCTTCTTCCCTTATTTGTTCTGGTTTAAACTTCCTTGTAGTTCTTCTATCTTTTATTACTTTTAAAGTTTCATTTATCATATGTACATCTCCCTTGATTATCATATATCTAGGCCTTTTTGTCTTTATCCCTATATAGATTATCATTTATTTTTATTATTGCCAAGGATGTATGGAATTCATAGTTGACACAATTAATCTTCTTCAATTAGTATAATATTAAGGCATATGAAAAAAATAAACTAGTCAGGTCTCTGAGGAATTTGGATTATTTTCAAGGCATGGTGAGGGAGCATATTAAACATATGTAAGGGATCCATAACGAAGAAAATAATCCAAATAGCCAGTGAAATGACTAATTTATTTTTTGAATATGCCTAACTATATATTACTTGATTGAGGTGAATCTAATTGCGCAGACCTAGAGTTGTAGTTTCTACTATCAATAGAAAAGCTGGAGTAAATCTTCAAAATCAATTAAAGGACCTTTTGGGAAAATTTATTGATTTTAATCTGATCCTTTACACAAAAGACAATATGCAGTTTATCGATTGCGATATTGTTTTAGTTCCCACTCAAAAGATGGCACTAAACGTTGCTCGTTTTCTAATGCCTGAAACTCAAATTATTGTTATTCGAAGAACACTCTTAAAAACACAATATGAAAAAATCATTTCAATACCATTTGGTTCAAGAGTTGTTGTTGTAAATACCCATAGGGGAACCACAAATCAAAGTATTTCCATGATGTACGAATTAGGGGCTAGTCACTTGCAATTCCTACCCTATTACCCTGGTAGTGATAAACAGGTATTTCATAACATTGACACAATTATTACTCCTGGAGAGCCTCAACTTGTACCTAATGAAGACAATAGCTTTATTGATATAAAAGAAACCGTCGTTGATATTTCAACCATATTTGATATGCTTATTAAACTAAATATGCTAAACAATATTACAAAAAAGATTCTACACTCCTATGTTGAACTTATAAAACCAAGAAGTCCAGGCCTAATTTCCATCATAGATAGTTCTTTTAACAACTCAGAACACTTAGATTTATTGTTGAACATCATTGACCAGGGACTCATTATTTATGATAAACACAACCGGATAAATATAATCAATAAAAATGCAGAAGCCATTTTTAAAGGATTTGAACAATTATATTTAGGATGCGATTTGAGTGTATTTTGCTCCCATGAAAAATTAAGGGATATCCATGACAAGAGTATAATTGAGAATGCCATAATCAAAATAAATACTACCCATTATCTAATAAACAAATATCCTCTCTATACTAAGGAAATTTTCATCGGTGGTGTGATTAGTTTTAAAGAAAGTGAAAAAATCCAAAATGAAAATAAAGTCATTTACCGGTCAACAAAAAATAAAGGCCATGTGGCAAAATATTTCTTTGAGGACATCCTTGGTAACAGCCCCCAAATTAAGGAATTAAAAAATTTTGCAAAGAAAGCAGCACAAACCGATGATGATATTCTCATTGAGGGAGAAAGTGGAACGGGTAAAGAATTGCTGGCTCAAGCCATACATAATCATTCCCAGCGAAAAAGTGGACCATTCGTAGGATTTAACTGCGGTGCCCTAAATAGTACACTTTTAGAAAGTGAGTTGTTCGGATACGAAAAAGGCGCATTTACTGGAGCTAATAACAATGGTAAAATCGGTCTCTTTGAAATGGCAAATGGAGGTACTATTTTCCTAGATGAATTGGGTGAAATTTCAAAAGAGGTACAAGTAAAACTATTACGAGTTCTTCAAGAAAGGGAAATAATACGTGTGGGTGGAACTGATATTATTCCAATCAATATTCGAATTATAGGAGCAACTAATAAAAACCTATACACCCTAGTGAGAGAGAAGGCATTTCGAGAAGACCTTTTCTTTAGACTTAATGTGATCAATATTAGGGTCCCTCCTCTTAGGGAGAGAAATGGTGATATCTTATTTTTCATTAAACATTATATGAAGCTAAATAACACCCAAAGAGATATACCTAAGAATCTGATGGATGTGTTTTCTAGCAGAGATTGGAAAGGAAACATTCGTGAGTTAATGAACTGCATCCAGTATATGATCCATATGTCTGATGGCTTCGAGTTAAATGGCTTGCCTGAATATATGAAAGATGAGATTTATACAGATATGAAAAATACTCCATTAGAATCTAATGAAAATATGTCTGAAGAAATGGCTATTTTAAACTATTTAAAAGAAGCCCATGAGGATAACAGAAAATCAAGCAGAAAAGATATTTCACTTATCTTACAGAAAAGGGGTGTTAACTTAAGTGAATATGAAGTGCGAAATCTGCTGAAAAAAATGGAGACTGAGAATTTGGTTAAAATCGTAAAGGGCAGAGGTGGTACTCGAATTACTCAGTCAGGATTGAAATTTCTCTGTAATCACCCTAAATAAACGTAAAAAAAGTAATGAAGTCTTTCCCCTTTGTATGGGAACTTCATTACTTTTTTTCACATATCATATTTATAGATTTCGTAACACTAAGATTTATTTATACAGTAACTTGCCTATAAGGGACAATATATTGAAAATCTTTGGAACCCTGGAACGTCACAACATCCTATTCTACTCCAACATGACACGTGAACCTATATACGAAGATTCACACTTTCGCTTGTGACAAGGACTTCAATGGAAAAGATTTTCAATATATTTTCCTGAAATAGGCCCGCATAAAGCAAGTTTATACACCAGAAATCTATATAGATTTATTGGTTTTAAATTTGTTTTATACAGTAACTTGCCTATAAGGGAAAATATATTGAAAATCTTTGGAACCCTGGAACGTCACAACATCTTATGC
>NZ_JAOART010000063.1 GCF_025210435.1 Anaeromicrobium sp. | reverse complement strand
GTAAAACTTGTAGCCATTGTGGTTCTATTAAGAAAGATTTAAAACTTTCGGATAGGGTTTACAAATGTAGTTGTGGTTTTATTTGTGATAGAGATAAAAATGCTTCATATAATCTTGCAAACTATGGTTTAGAAATATCAGTTTAAAAAGATATTCTAAATTGGGTAATCGTTACAACCCACTACTGAAAAGTAGCAAAGCCTATGGAGTGTTATAGCAAACCAAAGTAGCTTTGGCAAAATGGGACATTATGAAGTAGGAAAGAAACAAAATCTTTAATTTGTAGATTTTTATAGATTTTTGGTAACGGAAAGAATAATGATAAGAGTGGATGAACATATATTAGAATTGAGAGAAGAGGTTGTTAGTATAAGGAGGAAGCTACATGAGATACCAGAAATCGGTTTTGAAGAATATGAAACTAGTGAATTTATAAAAAGTAAATTGATAGAAAATGGTATAGAAGTGTATGATAATGTGGCTAAAACTGGAGTAGTTGGAGTAATAAGGGTGAATGATTTGAAGGATGCCATTGGATTTAGGGCAGATATGGATGCACTCAATGTGAAAGAAGAGACTGGTTTGGATTTTAAATCTAAAAATGAAAATATGATGCATGCGTGTGGTCATGATGCTCACATGGGTATTTCTTTAGGGTTTGCCATATACTTATCAAAGAATAGGGATAAATTAAATAAAAATGTAGTCTTTATATATCAGCCGGCAGAGGAAGGTCCTGGTGGAGCAGAAGTGATGATAGAAGAAGGGATAATGGAAAAATTCCATATAAGTGAAGTTATAGGACTTCATGTGTTTCCAAATATAGAAGAAGGTTATGTGGCTTGTAAAGAGGGAGCTTTAATGGCTAGATGTGGGGAATTTGATATGGATATATACGGTTTAGGTTCTCACGGTGCATATCCACATAGGGGTAAAGATTCCATAGTTATAATGGCAAATCTTATAAATACCATACAAAGTATAACTAGTAGAAATATTAATTCTAATGAAAGTGCAGTTGTTACCATAGGAAGGGCCCAAGCCGGGGAGAGAAGAAATATTATTGCTCAAAATGCCAGGTTAGAGGGAACCATAAGAGTATCTAGTGAAGAAGTATATGAAACTATAAAGAAGAGATTAAAGGAAATTACTAGGGGATTTGAAATGACCTATGATTGTAAAATAGAATTAGAGTTAAGGGATATGTATCCAGCTGTTATGAATCATAAGGATTTAGTTAATGACCTAGCAGAGGCTGTGGGAGAAGAAAATTATATACCCATAGAGTTTCAAATGATATCGGAAGACTTTTCTTTTTTTCAAAGAAAGTGTAAGGGCCTTTTCTTTTTCTTAGGAATAAAAAATGAAGAAAAGGGATGTGTATATCCACTTCACAGTAGTAAATTCTGTTTTAATGAAGATGTTTTGTTAAGGGGAATTCAAGTATATAAGAACATACTAAAGGTGAAAAAATATTTTAAAGGGGAATAAAAATGGAAAATTTAAAAAGGCCTAGTATATTTGGAGTCAATGTACTTTATTTAATAGTTGGAATTGTGCTTTTAACTTTTGGGGGATATTTTCAAAGTGAAAATATAAAAAGTGGATTGGTTATAACCGAGTATCTTATAATACTCACTCCCCCTATTTTATTTAGTCTAATATTTGATCTAAAATTAAAAGAAACTTTCAGACTCAGGAAAATATCCATAAAAAATATAGTACTGAGTATAGGTTGTACCATATTAATATATCCCATAGCCATGTTTTTTAATTTAATAGTACTCAATATAATAAGTATTTTTTCAGAGGTGAAAAAACCACCTATTCCAGTGGCTAATAATATGGGTGAATATATAATCCTCATGATGATAATAGCCTTTTCCGCGGGACTTTGTGAAGAAATGTTTTTTAGGGGGTTAGTATTTAAAGCATACGAAAAAATGGGTAAAAGAAAGGCCATAATCATATCTGCAAGTCTATTTGGATTATTTCACTTTAATATACAAAATTTGCTAGGACCTTTAGTTCTAGGTTTGCTATTTGCCTATTTAGTAGAATATACAGGGTCCATATGGGCAGGAGTTATAGGTCATTTTACTAACAATGGATTATCTGTGACTATGGCATATATGGCAAATATGGCTAAGAAAGGAGTACCAATTAGTGAAAACCCTCCTGATATATTAAATAATAATATCCTATTGTTAGTTGGAACTATACAAATTGGAGTAATAGGATTAATCTGTGGAATCATATTATATAAAATAATAAAGTCACTAAAAAGACATTCCCTAGAAGAATATGAAGGGAAATATAATATGACCCTTAAAGACTATATACCTCTTTTAATAAGTTTAGTAATATTTATATATTTGGCTTATAGACAATTAATATTTTAAAAAGTTATAGTATAAAAGATGAAACCCTTACCCATAATATAGATGAGGGGAGGGGTACTATGTCAAAGAAAAATAGTATAAAAAATAAAAAGAAAAAAATCGAGACTATAGAAGATAAATGGAAATACGAAATAGCAGATCAATTAGGCCTTTTAGATAAGGTAGAGGAGTTTGGCTGGGGAGGCCTTACTGCTAAAGAAACGGGAAGAATCGGTGGTCTTATAACAGTTAGAAAGAAAAAACTGAAAAATCAAATGTCTGAGGAAACCTCTAATGAAGAGGAAATTCAAGGCTAGAGAAGTAAAAAGGTCACCATTAGGAGTGACCTTTTTATTATTTTATTGCATATCTGGTTTACATGGTTGGGAAATGTGATTTAAAGCATCTTCCGCTTCATGTTGCAAGTTAGATCTAACGGCCACATCTCCAAGGGCAACAATTCCTACAATGCTTTCATTATCAACTACAGGAAGTCTTCTTATTTGATTAGTACTCATTAGCTGGCTTGCTTTGTCTACATCCATTTCAGGAGTACCTATTATAACTGATTTTGACATGACCTCTTCAAGTTTTGTTGAACTATTTTTTCCTCCAGCAACGGCTCTTATGGCAATATCCCTATCTGTTACAACGCCAACTGGTTTTCCGTTTTCGCATACGGGAATAGAGCCAATTCTGTGTTGTCTCATTAATTTTGCTGCATTTTCTATGGTATCACTTTTGGATAAAGTTACCACGTTAGTAGTCATTATATCTTGTATGTTCATATTCAATCACCTCTTAATTATTTTGTTTTTTATAAAAGAACATCAATAATATTATTTGTAATAAATTTTTATTAATTCTTAAAAAGTCTAATTCATAAAAAAACATATTTTGCTAAGGAATATGAAAGAAATAACCAGTGAAATGACTAATTTATTTTTTGAATATGCGGAAGAATAGATTCACATAGATCATAAAAAATAAAAGAGTATCTATAAGTTCATATAAACCTATGGATACTCTTTAAATTTATATTTTAAATTTATATTTTAAAATTTAATTAAAGGCAAAGTACTTCATAAAATTTGATTGTTACTTCTGTTCCAGCATAAGGTATGTTTGCTCCTTCAAATCCTGGTCTAACTTTTCCAATGTGAAGACCACCAGCATAATAGGCCCTCGCTGTATATAAAGGTGTTCCATCGGCTTCGTATCCGCATTTGACTGCACCATCAGGCACCATTCCATCAGACATAGCTACCCATTTCATTGTTCATGCCTCCTTTTGTAGTTAATGAAAAGGGGTAAAACCCTTTCCCATTAACAATATATACATGTACAAGAAAAATGTTACAAAAGTTTTTTTAACCCATATTATTCATGGAAATTTTGAAAGGATGCAAGTGATTTTCATTTCTCTATGAATAATATGTCTAAGTAAGTACAAGAACCTCATAGAAATTGGTTATTACTTCAGACCCTTCAACGGGAATTTTAGCACCATTAGAAACGGGTTTGATTTTTCCTATGTGAAGACCTCTAGAGTGGTGAGCCCTTGCCACGTATAAAGGCGTGCCATCAGGTTCATATCCTGCTGTAATAGCACCTAGAGGAATAGAACCTTTACTTGCTGCTACCCATTGTATGCCTGTTCCCTTTTGTGATGTTGGAACTTTAAAATGAATTTTTTCCTTTGATGGGTCCTGTTCTTGTCCTTGGAAAAATTTGTTAGGATTAGAACAATACCAAAGACCAGGGCCACATCCCCTATAATGATATTTGGTCACAATTATCACACTCCTTATATAATATCCTTAATATTATGTTGTTCATTTAAAGTCTATAAAACAATTGGAATGTACAAATTTTCATGATTTCTTTGATTTAAACTATTATTAGTATATGATTGTGAAATTAAAATGGTGATAACTATTAACTAATGCATATTCAAAAAATAAATTAGTCATTTTACTGGTTATTTGAATTCTTTTATTCGTTATGGAATCCCTTACATATGTTTAATATGCTCGCTCACCATGCCTTGAAAATAACCCAAATTCCTCAGAAAATTGACTAGTTTATTTTTTTTATATGCCTAAGATTAAAAACGTCTTGTGTATTTAAAAGATGTTGATATATAATATGTAGGAAGATGTATAGATTAAAGAAGTAAGGAGAGATTAAGGTGAGAGCATACTCGGCATTTTCTCTGGTATATGATACTTTGATGGAAGATGTAGATTATATTGGATGGGCAGATTATATAGAAAAGATTTTTGAAAAAGAGCATATGAAACCAGTGAATATGGCAGAACTTGCCTGTGGTACGGGAAATTTAACTAATATATTAGCAAATAGGGGATATCATCTGTTGGGAACAGATATATCTAGTGATATGCTTTTTATAGCTAGGGAAAAAAGTATAGAGGGTAGCGGAAGTATTACCTATCTTCAACAAGATATGAAAGAAATGAGTTTACCAACTGAACTAGACGTCATTCTATGTGTCTGTGATGGGTTTAACTATATATTAGATAATAAAGACTTAGAAGATATCTTTGCTAAGGTGAAGAAGCATCTGAAAAAGGATGGTCTATTCATATTCGATATTAGTTCCCATTATAAGCTTAAAAATATTTTAGGAAATAATACTTATGCGGAAAATTATGATGAAGTATCTTATATATGGGAAAACTACTATGATGAAGAAGAGTCAATATGCGATTTTGATTTAACCATATTCGTGGAAGAAGATGGACTATATAGGAAGTTTGAAGAAAAGCATAGCCAAAGGGCCTATAAAATTGATGAAATAGGAGAAATTTTAAAAAAGGCAGGATTTTCATCTATAAATGTATATGATGGATATAGCTTTAATAGTCCGAAGGAAGAAAGTGAAAGAATTAGTTTTGTATGTAGATAAAATTCATGGTAAGTGTAAAAATAGGAGGATGTAAAATGAGTAATTATGTTGTAAGGGCTGTGGCAGCTAATAAGAGTATAAGAGTATTTGCGGCAGTTACTACAGATTTAGTAGAAAAGGCAAGAGGATTTCATAATACAACACCTGTAGCTACGGCAGCTTTAGGAAGAACTTTAACAGCCACATCCATAATGGGACTTATGTTAAAGGGAGATAATAATAAGTTAAGTGTTCAGATAAAAGGAAATGGACCTATTAAACAGATATTAACTGCATCAGATTCTAAAGGAATAGTTAAGGGGTATGTAAGTAATCCATATGTGGATCTTCCTCTGAAGGCCAATGGAAAGTTAGATGTGGGTGGAGCTGTTGGATCACAAGGAAGAATGACAGTTATAAAAGATTTAGGATTAAAGGACCCTTATGTGGGACAAGCAGATTTAGTATCTGGTGAAATTGCAGAAGATTTTACTTATTACTTTGCAAATTCAGAACAACAACCATCCGCTGTAGCCCTAGGTGTTTTAGTGGATAGGGACCATACAGTTAAGGTGGCTGGAGGAGTAATTATACAACTATTACCTAATACGGACGATGAAACCATAACTAAAATAGAGGAAGCATTAAGAAATGCACCTCAAATAACTAATGTCTTATTAGAGGAAGATACTCCAGAAAAGGTATTAAATACTTATTTAAAAGGGCTAGATATAGAAATACTAGAAAAGGTTCAAGTGGATTTTCAGTGTGATTGCAGTTTTGAAAAGTTAGAAAGGGCCTTAATTAGCATTGGAGAAAAGGATCTAAAGTCCATAATAGAAGAGGATGAAAAGGCACAACTTACATGTCATTTTTGTAATACTAAATACAATTTTGATAAGAATCATTTGATGAAGTTGTATGAAGAAATAAAAAAATAGGATAATAGATTTCGTATTTATAAATCAGCTTTATATTTTGGTAACAGGTCACAGGTGACTGGTGACGGAAAAGGTATATTCAAATCTTTTTCTGTTCCCTGTTACCAGTAACCTGTCACCAATTGCATAGATTTTACAAAAATAAATATGTATAAAGCAAATCTAAAACTACGAAATCCATGGTGTTGCAAAAACTAAAATGAGTTATTCGTTAATTCTGTTAAAAGGGTTAACGAATAACAATCTTATTTCTTGACTTTTTACATTAGTATATGTATAATAACATTTGTCAGAAGAAAAGGTAAAAAATGCCCAGATAGCTCAGTCGGTAGAGCAGGGGACTGAAAATCCCCGTGTCGGTGGTTCGATTCCGCCTCTGGGCACCAATTAAATATAGGGCGGCATAGCCAAGTGGTAAGGCAGAGGTCTGCAAAACCTTTATTCCCCAGTTCAAATCTGGGTGCCGCCTCCAATAAATATTAATCCTAGCTAAAACTAGGTTTTTTTTATATATTTGTATATATCTGTGAAAAGGGTGGAGAATATGAAAGTTTGCCAATGTATAAAAACTAATATTCCAATTTTAACTAAAGAAGATAGTATGAGTTTGGCCATAGATTATTTTTTGAATGAGGATATAGATTTAATACCAGTAATAAATAAGCATAAAAAATTGCTGGGTGTTTTAACAAAGAATCAGATGCTTAGATGTATGAAAAGTAAAATTTCTATGGATATGACCATTGATAAAATAGTAAGTAATCAATCTGAGTTAATAATAAAGCAAAGAGAAATTACTAATGTAAATGAGATTTCGAAAAATTTAATAGTTGTAGATGACAATAATGAAGTCTTAGGTCTATTAAATCCCAAAGAGACTATAAGTAAAATTCAAAAATTAACTAAGAAATTAGATGCAGTAATAGAATCTTCCTATGATGGTATATATATAACAGATGGGGAAGCTAAGACCCTTAGAATAAATAAATCCTATGAAAGAATAACTGGAGTAAAAAGGGAAGAAATGCTAGATAACAATATGGTCCAATTGGTTGAAAGTGGATATATATCCCAATCGGCAACTATGGAAGTTTTGAAAACAGGAAAAACTACTACCTTAGAGCAAAAGTTTAAAACAGGGAAAAAAGCTCTAGTAACTAGTACTCCCATATATGATGATAATAAGCAGATTATAATGGTTGTTACAAACGTACGAGATGTGACAGAGTTAGTCAAATTAAATGAACAATTATTGAAAAATAAAGAATTGGCCCAAAAGTACTTTTCTGAAATAGAGGAAATGAGATTACAATTAATAGATGATTTTGATTTAGTTGCAAAGGATGAAAAAATGCTAGATATTTTAAAAATCTGTAAAAGGGTTGCCAAAGTAGATACTACTGTTTTGTTACTTGGAGAAACGGGAGTAGGAAAGGAAGAAGTAGCTAAATATATACATAAAAATAGTAATAGGTGTGAAAATCAGTTTATAAAAGTAAATTGTGGTGCCATTCCAGAAAATTTAATAGAATCAGAATTGTTTGGTTATGAAAAGGGAGCTTTTACAGGAGCTGTTAAAGAAGGTAAAATGGGTATGTTTGAAATTGCCGATGGGGGAACCATATTTTTGGATGAAGTTGGGGAGCTACCCCTAAAAATGCAAGTGAAACTTTTAAGGGTTTTACAAGAACAAGAATTTACTAGAGTTGGAGGAACTATTCCAATAAATATAGATGTACGTATATTGGCTGCCACGAACAGAAATTTAGAAGAGATGGTAAAAGATGGAGTATTTAGGGAAGATCTATATTATAGATTAAGTGTAATTCCCATAACCATATTGCCCCTTAGGGAAAGAAAAAAGGATATATTTGCCCTAGGAGAATATTTTTTAAAGGGGTTAAATGAAAAATATAATTTGGACAAAACTCTGGACAATGATGCTTTAAAGTCCTTATTTGAGTATAATTGGCCAGGGAATGTAAGGGAACTTAAGAATATAGTAGAAAGAGTCTTTGTAATGAGTTATAAAGATAAAATAGGAGAGAGCGATTTGCCTAGTAATATTAGAAATGTTAAAGATGTGGATATTCTTAGTTCAGATAGGATAATACATTTAAAAGACGCTGTGGCTAAAGTTGAGATAGATCTGATAAAGAAATCCTTTGATAAATACAAAAATGTACGAGATGCGTCAAAGGCCCTAGGTGTGGATGCATCTACTTTCGTAAGGAAAAGGAAAAAATATGTACAGATGGGAAAATTTCCTGATGCATAAATGCAACGTGATGCGAAAATGCAAAAAACTTATTAGAGTAAGGGGTATGTTAAAAATAAAACACTTATCCATGAAAGAATAGAAAGAATATTAATAGGGTTGTTGTGAAAATGCAACAACCCTATTATATATATAAATACTAGAAAAATAGAAAAAATACTTATGAAAATAATTTGTATGTACAAAACCCACTAAAATACAAGGTTTCAAAAAAGTAAAAAATATATTAAAATATTGTTAAAGTTTTGGCACATCCTTTGCATTTATGTTAGGATGTAAAGGAATTAGAAAAAATGTAAAAAATTTAAATATATCAAGGGGGCTGTTTTTTATGGCATTAATGACTAAAGAGCAATATTTACAAAGTTTAAGAGAACTTAAACCAAAGGTATACTTATTTGGAGAATTAGTAGACAATCCAGTGGACCATCCAATTATTAGACCATCAATCAATTCAGTAGCTATGACTTATGAATTAGCACAAGACCCAGAGTATGTAGACTTAATGACTGCTACATCAAACTTAACAGGTGAGCAAGTAAACAGATTTACACACTTACATCAAAGTACTGATGACTTAAGAAAGAAAGTTAAAATGCTAAGATTGTTAGGTCAAAAGACTGGATCTTGTTTCCAACGCTGTGTTGGTATGGATGCCTTCAATGCAACATACAGTACAACTTTCGAAGTAGACCAAGCACATGGAACTAAATACCATGAGAACTTCAAAAAATATTTAGAGTTCGTTCAAGAAAATGACTTAGTAATAGATGGAGCTATGACTGACCCTAAGGGAAATAGAGGATTAGCACCTTCTAAGCAAGCAGACCCAGATCTTTTCTTAAGAGTAGTAGAAAGAAGAGAAGATGGAATCGTAGTAAGGGGAGCTAAGGCTCATCAAACAGGATCTATTAACTCTCATGAGCATTTAATCATGCCAACTATAGCGATGAGAGAAGGAGATGAAGACTACGCTGTAGCATTTGCTATTCCAACTAATGCAGAAGGACTTTACATGATCTATGGACGTCAATCTTGTGATTTAAGAAAATTAGAAGAGGGAGCAGATGTAGATTTAGGAAATAAGCAATTTGGTGGACAAGAAGCATTAGTAGTATTTGACGATGTATTTGTACCAAACGATAGAATTTTCTTAAATGGAGAAGTTGAATTCGCTGGAATGTTAGTAGAGAGATTTGCTGGATATCACCGTCAAAGTTATGGTGGATGTAAAGTAGGTGTGGGTGATGTATTAATCGGAGCTGCTGCATTAGCCGCTGAAATGAATGGAGCACAAAAGGCATCTCACGTTAAGGATAAGTTAATAGAAATGACTCACTTAAATGAAACATTATACTGCTGTGGTATTGCCTGTTCTGCAGAAGGACACCAAACTAAAGCGGGTAACTATCAAATAGATTTATTATTAGCAAATATTTGTAAGCAAAATGTAACAAGATTCCCATATGAAATAACTAGATTAGCAGAAGATATTGCTGGTGGACTTATGGTGACTATGCCATCTGAAAAAGATTTCAAACACCCAGAAATAGGACATATCTGTGAAAAGTATTTCAAAGGAGTAGATTCAGTTCCAACTGAGCACAGAATGAGAGTGTTAAGATTAATCGAAAACATGACTTTAGGTTCTGCAGCTGTTGGATACAGAACAGAGTCTATGCATGGTGCAGGTTCACCACAAGCACAAAGAATTATGATTGCTAGACAAGGAAACTTAGAACATAAGAAGAACTTAGCAAGAAAACTTGCTAGAGTAGACGAAGAATCAATTACAAAGAGAGAAGCTGCTTCATCTGTAGAGAAGTAAACTAAATAGGGGTGTGTCCAAAATGGGGGTTTTGGCACACCCTTACAATATAAGGGGGATTGGGAATATGTCTATTAAACGCGAGTATGGCAAAGAGCAGCCTTTTATTAAGGCAGGACCCTTTAAGGTAAGAATACCTTTTATTCATTACAGGTTTGAATGGGCAGATTATATTCAAGGACTTTTAATGTGTGCAGTATGTTTAGGTGCTATTCCTATGCTTCAGGAGTATATGGGAATGCCTTTTGAAGTGGCCATGGCAATAGTATTACTAAATGGAGTATTATATTGTGCCCATGTATTTTTAGGAGATCCTGTAGTACCAGGATGGGTAACTCCAGCAATACCTCTTTTGATACTCCATGTAAGTCAATTTGAAATGGGTGTTGAAAGAATTCATGCACTTATAGCTTTTGAAATGAGTTTAGGTATACTTGCCATTGTACTTGGTATAACAGGACTTGGGAAAAAAATCATATCCATAGTACCAAATGCAATGCAATCTGGAATCATATTAGGGGCTGGTTTTGCAGCTACTATGATTATATTTAAAAAGGGAGCTAGATTTGACAGCTATCCCATATCCATAATCATATGTATTGGTTTAGGATTTTATTTATTATTTTCTAACCACTTCAAAAGTAAAAGGGATAATAATAGTTTTTTAAAGTTAGTTTCTAATGTGGGAATATTACCAGTAGTGCTATTAGCTATTGTGGTAGGGCCTTTAGTTGGAGAAGTTCCTTGGCCAGATGTGGAGTGGGGAATAACAAAACCTGCTTTCTCTACACTTTTTAAGGAATGGACTATATTCGGAATAGGTTTTCCTCCCATATCCATGTTTATAGAGAGTATTCCAATAGTTCTATCAGCTTACATAGTATTGTTTGGTGACATGATACAAGCACAAGCTTTAATTGAAGATGCTCAGAAGGTAAGGAAAGATGAACTTATAGATTATAATCCAAATAGATCTCATTTAATATTTGGTATTAGAAACTCAATAATGTCCATATTGGGGCCTGATATAACCATGTGTGGACCACTTTGGGCTGCAATGCAAGTTGTAATATGTGAGAGATATAAGCAAGGTAGAAAAGCTATGGATTCTATAAATGGAGGGGCTGGATCCTTTAGATTTGGAACTTTAACAGGTTACTTAATATTACCTATAGTTACCCTATGTAAACCTATACTTGGAATTGCTCTAGCTTCTACCATGTTAATACAAGGATATGTTTCTGTAAGAGTAGGGGTTATGAAGGCTAAAACCTTTAATGATTTAGGAATAGCTGGTGTTATGGGAGCTATACTTGCAACTAGAGGGGCTGCTTGGGGATTGATTTCAGGTATAATATTATGCTTACTTATAAATTTGGGTAATGATTCAAAATATGATGTATATATATATGAAAATGATAAAGAGAAAGTTAGTTAATTAAAATAGTATTTAATTCATTAATGAGGTGATTAATAATGTGGAGAAAACTTTATGAGAGCAAACTTACTACAGCTAAGGAAGCTGTAGAACATATAAAATCTAATGATAGAGTAATTTTAGGTCATGCTGTAGCAGAACCTCAAGTTCTAGTTAAAGCTATGGTAGAAAATAAGCAAGCTTATGAAAATGTGGAAATTTCCCACATGGTTTCTTTAGGGAAAAGTGAATATGCTCAAGAGGGCATGGAAAAGCACTTTACACATAATGCCCTATTCGTAGGTGGAGGAGCTAGAAAGGCTGTTCAAGCTCATCGTGCTGATTATACACCTTGTTTCTTTCATGAAATACCAAGATTGTTTAGAGAAGGACAAATGCCTGTAGACGTGGCTTTAATTCAAGTTAGTAGGCCTGATGAACATGGATATTGTAGCTTTGGATTATCTGTAGATTATACTAAGCCAGCAGCAGAAGAAGCTAAAATAGTAATAGCTGAAATTAATGATAAAATGCCAAGAACTATGGGAGACTCTTTTATTCATATTTCAGAAATGGATCATATAGTAGAAGTTTCCTATGACTTACCGGAACTTCCAGCACCAAGGATAGGTGATGTGGAAAAGGCCATAGGAGAGAATTGTGCTTCATTAATAAATGATGGAGATACTCTTCAATTAGGAATAGGATCTATTCCAGATGCGGTACTTCTTTTCTTGAAGGACAAAAAGGATTTAGGAATTCACTCTGAAATGTTCTCAGATGGTGTTGTAGAGTTAATAGAAGCAGGAGTTATAACTAACAAGAAAAAAACTATAAATAAAGATAAAATGGTAGTTACATTCTTGATGGGTTCTAGAAGATTATACGACTTTGTTGATAATAACCCATCTGTGGCCATGCATCCTGTTGATTATGTTAATCATCCCCGCGTAGTAATGGAAAATGATAATATTATATCTATAAACTCTTGTCTACAAGTAGATTTTATGGGTCAAGTATCATCAGAATCTATAGGACTTAACCAATTTAGTGGTGTAGGTGGTCAAGTGGATTATGTACGTGGTGCAGCCATGGCTAAGGGTGGTAAATCCATAATAGCTATGCCGTCTACTGCAGCTAAAGGAAAGTTATCTCGTATAGTACCCCTATTAGATGAAGGTTCTGCAATAACTACTTCTCGTAATGATGTACACTATGTGGTAACTGAATATGGTATAGCTGATTTAAGAGGAAAGACACTAAAGAATAGAGCTAAGGCTTTAATAAATATAGCTCATCCAGACTTTAGAGAAAAACTTGTAAAAGAGTATGAAGAGAGATTTAATTGTAAATTTTAGTTAAAGTATAAGGGACGGTTAGTTGTATGATATTATATAGCTGACCGTCTTTAAAATGTTTTCTTAGAAAAATTAAAAATGGAGTTGATAATAATGAAAGAAAAAGTATTAAAAGTTATGGAGGAAATCATAAGACCTCAATTAGCTCAGCACTATGGAGATATAAGCTTAATAGATGTGAAGGATAAGGTAGTATATGTAAAGCTGCTAGGAGCATGTAGTGGATGTCCATCGGCTAGATTTACTATTGAAGATGTGGTTTTAGCCAGTATTCAAAATGAAATTCCCTCTATTGAAAGGGTAGAGCTAGTTCAGGAAGTGAGTAGTGAGCTACTTGATATGGCCAAGAAAATGTTGAGAAAAGGTGAATAGGGTTGAAAATAGGAATAAAATTTTGTGGAGGATGCAATCCTAGATACGACAGAAAAAAGGTTTTTGGTAGGATGAAGGTAGACTTAGAAGGGGAGCAAATTGACCTGGCTAGGGAAGATATAATATATGATTATATAGTGGTCTTAGGTGGATGTACTAATTGCTGTGCTGATTATAAAAAATTGAAGTATAGTAAAGGAATTGTACTATTTGTAGACCTTAAGCAGTATGATGGAATGATAAAAAAGCTAAAAAATAATTATGAAAATAATGGAAAAGTATAGACAGAGAAGGAGTAAAGTATTATAATTTAGATGGTTCATTCAAATGAACCAAATTCATCCTAATAAACTTTGTGAAAAAAATAATTATTTGAGCCTTATTATGTCTCCCCGACATGAAGGTAATATTTATTTCACAAAGTCTTTTTTTTTTACAAAAAACTAAAGACTATATATGTGCAAAAGTAGACTATTTTTAGTCTGCTTTGATTTTTTAGAATAAAGAGATGGTGATAGAATATGAAAAAAGCTTTGATAGATGGACGAGCGTCTGAAGAACTGATTAAAAATTTAGAAAAATTAAACATAAAAGCAATAAAAACTCCAAAGTGTAAAGAATTATATAGAGCAATATGTTCTCATGTGGATATATTAAGTTATAAAGTTGATAATACTAATGTTATAGTAGCACCAAATATTTACGATTTCATAAGGGAAGAGCTTTCTAAAAATGAAATTAGCCCTATAAAAGGAAGAACCCTTTTAAAAAGTAACTATCCCTATGACATTGCATATAATGTAGCAAGAGTTGGAAAATATGCCATACATAACTTTAAATATACAGATAAGTTAGTGTTAGAACACTTGAAAAAGGAAGAGGTAGAGCTCATAAATGTTAAACAGGGATATTCAAAATGTTCAATATGTGTTGTAAATGAAAAAGCTGTAATAACTTCTGACAGAGGGATTGCAAATACTTTAAAAGACTATGATATTGACCTATTGTTAATAAGCCTTGGTCATATAAAGTTAGATGGACTAGATCATGGGTTTATAGGAGGATGTACAGGAAATATTAACAATAAGCAGTTGCTTTTTACAGGAACTTTGTCAAATCATCCTGATGAAAATAGAATATTAAATTTTTTAAAAAAGCATGGAATAGAGCCTATGTTTTTAAGTGAAGACAACTTAATTGATTTAGGAACTATATTTATCTTTGGGTAAACAAACATTTTGAATATCACTTCTTGTTACAAATTACAGTCATCCTGTAGGAAGGAGTGAATCTATGGTTATTTTAACTATATTGTTATACGAATACACTAAAGATATAAGAGAAAGATTAAAAGAAGAATTAAACCTACTTAGAAGGGAAGGTATAAATATAGATGAGGACATAGTAGAAAGTAAGGGAAAGGTAGTCATTAATTATAAGTTGAGTCCCAATATAATAGATGATGACTATATAGAATATGCTGAAAATAGATTAAAATGCGGAATGACTAACGGATTATCTCAGGTTATATTAGATAAATACGAAATCCCCATGGCCAAGAGAATTTTAGAAAAGGAATATTTTTATTTTAGTTTTTATGAGTTAGATTCCATATTAAGCCATTATATGAACTTAGGGGAGCAAGATGTGAATGAAGTAAGTAGAAGAAAATTAAAAAGTGTCATATTTAAATCTATGATGGAATATCTAAAAGAATCTTCTTTTATTGACTTAGGTGGATTTGTAAGATTTAGATTAAAAGAATTTACCAATGAAGTGGAATACAAGATGGATAGAGCTATAGGGGATTATTTAATGGAAAAGGAATACAATGAGTTCATAAAATTGCTAAAATATTTTGTTGAAATACAAGAAGCAAAAATAGACATGGTAAATATATTTATGAACTCTGATGGTAAATACTATATATATGACCATAATAATAGGCTTATAAGTGATGAATACTTAGAGGAGTTAGCCAATGAAATGACAGATAAGGAAATTGGTTATGATGATTTGCTAATCAGCTCATTAATAACCCTAGCTCCAAATAGGATTATAATACATCCATCGCACAATATAACTAAAAAGGAAATAATAAACACAATCGAGAAAGTATTTTCAGGAAAGGTAGAAATATGTTCAGGATGTAAAATCTGCATTAACATAAGGAATGCTATTAAAGAATAGTTAATATTGAGAATGGCTTAGGCATATGAAAAAAATAAACTAGTCAATTTCTTGAGGAATTTGGATTATTTTCAAGGCATGGTGAGCGAGCATATTGAACATATGTAAGCGATTTTATAACGAAGAAAATAATTTAAATAACCAGTGAAATGACTAATTTATTTTTTGAATATGCCTTATAACTATGGTATACTAGATAGCAGTTTAAAAGTAAGGCATGTTGGGAAAAATAACAAGGTATCTTTGCTTGTTATTTTCTTTCACGGGCCTAAATAGACAAGAGGTGAAAATTGTTGTTTTGGATTAAACTGTTAATTTTAACTACCATAGGAGCTATGATAGGTTGGATTACTAACATTTTGGCAATAAAGTTAATATTTAGGCCACTTGAGCCTGTTAAAATTCCACTAACTAATAGTTATTTTCAAGGTCTAATTCCCAAAAGGCAAAGTGAGATAGCTAAAAGTGTAGGAGAAATGATAGAAAAGGAATTGTTATCTATGGAAGAACTAATAGATAGAATATTATCACAGGCCAATAAAGAAGAAATAATAAATATCATCAAGGTAAAAATAAATGGCATAATAGAGGAAAAGATGCCACCATTTATACCTACTCCCTTCAAAGGGATGATACAAGAATATATAGAAGATGTGATTGAAAAGGAAGGGAATGGAGCTTTAGAGGATATAATGGATGAACTTGTTGATAAGGCCATAGACAGTGTTAAAATCAATGAGATAGTAGAAGAAAAGATAAATGATTTTCCATTACCTAAGCTAGAAGAAATAGTAATGACTATAGCTAAGAAGGAATTAAAGCACATTGAAATATTAGGTGGCATATTAGGTGGAATGATTGGTATAATCCAAGGTTTAATAATACTTGCCTTTTAATTAGAAAAAAATGTATAATCCTATTGACAAAAGAAAAAAATATTCATATAATAAGTAAAAACTAAAAATAATAGGGCTATGATCAGACAAAGTACCATAAACCCAGTTATCAGAGATGGAATGTCAAAGGCTGAAAGCATTCTTTAATTATGGATATGGGAAAACTAGCTGTGAGCTGTCTTTTAGTAGTGAAATATGAAAAAAGATTCGCATAAGCTGCGTTAAAGCTTTTAAAGTGGAGAAATCAAATTGGGTGGAACCGCGAGAATAATCTCTCGTCCCTTTATATTTAAATATAAAGGAACGAGAGATTTTTTATTTGTATAAAAAAATTATATATAAATTTTAGGAGGGTTTAAAATGATAAAAATACATCTTAAGGATGGTTCCGTAAAGGAATATGAAAAGGGAATTAGTGTATATGAAATAGCTAAATCCATAAGTGGTAGATTGGCTAAAGAGGCTATGGGTGCTGAAGTTAATAACAAAGTTGTTGGACTTGATTATAAAATAGAAGATGACTGTGAACTAAACATATTAAAGTTTGAAAATAGAGCAGGACAAGATATATTTAGCCACACAAGTTCTCATATTTTAGCTCAAGCTATTAAAAGATTATATCCAGAGGCAAAACTTGCCATAGGACCAGCCATAGAAAATGGATTTTACTATGACATTGATTGTGAACATAGATTTGTAGAAGAAGATTTAGAAAAAATTGAAAAGGAAATGAAAAAAATTGTATCAGAAAATCTTCAAATAGAGAGATTTGAACTTCCAAGGGAAGAAGCTATAGGCCTTATGAAGGAACATAATGAAGATTACAAAGTAGAGTTAATTGAGGATCTACCAGAAGATAGTATAATTTCTTTTTATAAGCAAGGGGAATTTGTAGATCTTTGTGCAGGCCCTCACATTCAAAGTACTAAGCCAGTAAAGGGAATTAAATTATTAAGTTTAGCAGGTGCTTACTGGAGGGGTGATGAGAAAAACAAAATGCTTCAAAGGATTTATGGAACTTCATTCCCTAAGCAAAAGTTATTAGATGAGTATATACACAGATTAGAAGAAGCTAAGAAAAGGGATCATAGAAAATTAGGTAAAGAATTAGATTTATTTAGTATTCAACCAGAAGGACCAGGATTTCCATTTTTCCATCCTAAGGGAATGGTTCTTAGAAACATATTAGAGAATTTCTGGAGAAGTGAACATACAAAAGAAGGGTATGTGGAGATTAAGACTCCTATCATATTAAACCAACAATTATGGCATACTTCTGGCCATTGGGATCATTATAAAGAAAATATGTATACAACTAAGATAGATGACCAAGATTTTGCTGTAAAACCTATGAACTGTCCAGGTGGTATGCTAGTATATAAAACTAAGATGCGTAGTTATAGAGATTTTCCAATAAGAATGGGTGAACTTGGACTTGTTCACAGACATGAATTATCAGGTGCACTTCATGGCCTTATGAGAGTTAGAAATTTTACTCAGGATGATGCTCATATATTCATGTTACCAGAGCAAATAGAATCAGAAATTAAGAACCTAATTAGATTTATAGACTCCGTATATGAAGTGTTTGGATTTAAGTATCATGTGGAGTTATCCACTAGACCAGAGGATTCTATGGGTAGTGATCAAGAGTGGGATTTAGCTACTAGCTCCCTTAAAAAAGCCCTAGATTCTATGGATATTGACTATATTGTAAATGAAGGTGATGGAGCATTCTATGGACCTAAGATAGATTTCCATTTAGAAGATTGCATCGGAAGAACATGGCAATGTGGAACTATCCAATTAGATTTCCAAATGCCACAAAGATTTGATTTAACTTACGTAGGTAAGGATGGAGAAAAGCATAGACCAGTTATGGTACACAGGGTAATCTTTGGAAGCATTGAAAGATTCATAGGTATTTTAATCGAGCACTTTGCAGGAAGATTCCCAGCATGGTTAGCTCCAGTACAAGTTAAGGTACTTCCTATAGCAGATAAGTTTAGTGATTATGCTAAAGAAGTGGTTGCTAAAATGACTGAGGAAGGAATTAGAGTGGAGTTAGATGAAAGAAACGAAAAGATTGGATACAAAATCAGAGAAGCTCAATTAGAAAAGGTTCCATACATGATTATCATAGGAGAGAAGGAAGTGGAAGGAAAAACTATTTCTGTTCGTTCTAGAGATAAGGGTGAGTTAGGAGCTCAAGGTGTTGAAGCTTTTATAGAGGAATTAAAGGGTGAAGTTAGAGAAAAGACAATGAATTTATAATAAAAGGAGAGCTTAAAGCTCTCCTTTATTTAATACAAGATTATTTTTTATTAACAAGGTATCTAATTCTTCTCCAGTTAAGGTCTCTTCTTCATAAAGGTGACCTGCAACTGTGTGCAGAAGATTTAGGTTCCCATTTAGTAGGGAAACACTATCCTTATAACATTCATCTATTATTAATTTTATTTCATTGTCTATTAGGGGATAACAGTTTTTTATGAAATTAGGATCAAATACTCTGTTTTCAAGATTGCTCATACCATATTCACATACCATCTGATAGGCTAGAGAATTTGCCTTTTTTAAATCATCCTTAGCCCCTGTAGATACTTCTCCATAGATGAGTTGTTCTGCACTTCTGCCCCCTAGTAATACTTTGATTTTGTTCTTTAGTTCATTATGAGTTAATAAATATCTGTCTTCTTCAGGCGTATACATGACATATCCTAATGCTTCTCCTCGTGGAACTATTGATATTTTTGATATTAGGTCTAATTCTAATATTTTTCCCATTAAAGCATGACCTGCTTCGTGATAGGATACTTTCTTTTTTTCCTTTTCTATTATATGGGGATTTTTCTTTTCAACTCCTCCAATTACCTTTTCTATGGCTCCGTCAAATTCTTCTAGGCCTATAGTTTTTTTATTATTTCTAACGGCTAATATGGCAGCTTCGTTAGCAATATTAGACAGGTGAGCCCCGGACATACCGTGGGTTTTTTGGGCTAACTTTTTTATGTCTACACTCTTATCTACTGGTTTGTTTCTTATATGAACACTAAAAATTTCTTGTCTGGCTTTTAAATCTGGATTTCCAATATGCATATGTCTATCAAATCTACCAGGTCTTAAAAGGGCTTCATCTAAAAGATCTAATCTATTAGTAGCTCCTATTACTACCACATTTTGATCTGAATGGAATCCATCCATTTCTATTAAAAGTTGATTTAGGGTCTGATCCTTTTCGTTATTACTTTCTGTAGTTCTCTTAGCTCCTATGGCGTCCACTTCATCTATGAATATTACACTAGGACTATTTTTCTTTGCCTTTTCAAATAGGGTTCTAACTCTTTTGGCTCCTACGCCCACATATTTTTCCACAAATTCCGATCCGCTGGCAGGAAAGAAGGTTGAGTTAGTTTCTCCAGCCAAGGCTTGGGCTAGTAATGTTTTTCCCGTACCAGGAGGCCCATAAAATAACATGCCCTTAGGTATTTTTGCACCCATTTTTCTGTACTTCTCTGGGCTCTTTATGAAATCTATTACTTCAACTAATTCTTCTTTTACCTCATCAAGACCAGCCACGTCTTTAAAATTAACATGGGGTTTGTTAGTTTGCTTTAGTTCTTTGTCCTTTTTTTCTGTTTTAACTTGTGCCAATTCATATTCTGGTGAAGAATCTAATTTTTTATAGTACATAAAGAGCACAAAACAGGTGAGAAGCAAAAGGACCCTTCCCTTGCCCACGTATGTAAAGTACGAATTATTGACGTTTATAAAAGTACCTAAAAACAATATTAATAGGTTTATATACAATAGAGAAATAATAAGTTTTCTTTTGCCCATAACGACCCTCTTTTCTATGATTTTATTTCTTTTATAAAATTAGTGTACCCAATGTATAAGAAAAAATAGGAGAACATATAAAATAAAAGAAGTATATTTTTATGAAAGGGAAGAAAAACTATAAAAATATTATTTTTTAAAAAAATATAATAAAAGTATTGACAATATGAAAGTATAATGCTAAACTAATTGAAGTGATATAAATTTGACAAATGAAGTAGAAGTTTCCGCTTCTCACCTTACGAAAGGGATCGTTAAGGTCAATAAGCTTTTACCTATATGGTAGGTGTAATGTAGCTTGTGAAGCGGATGCGTAGTGCATTCGCTTTTTTATTTTATAGTAAAGTAAGTGCATAAATTTTTTAGGAGGTGTCAAGTCATTAGAGAGAA
The DNA here is from genome assembly GCF_025210435.1 of Anaeromicrobium sp. GTDB lineage: Bacteria > Bacillota > Clostridia > Peptostreptococcales > Thermotaleaceae > Anaeromicrobium. The sequence continues at coordinate 31,101 of NZ_JAOART010000063.1, read as the reverse complement.
GGATTTAGAACTTAATGAGCAGATTAGGGATCGTGAGGTAAGGTTAATAGACTCAGACGGTCAGCAACTAGGAATTGTTCCAGGTAGAAAAGCTCAAGAAATGGCTATTGAAAAAAAATTAGACCTAGTTAAAATTGCGCCACAAGCAAAACCACCTGTTTGTAAGATCATGGACTATGGAAAATATAAATTTGAGCAGTCCAAGAAGGAAAAAGAAGCTAAAAAGAAGCAGAAGGTTATTAATGTTAAAGAAGTTAGGTTAAGTCCAAATATAGAACAACATGATCTAGAAGTAAAATCTAACAGAGCTCAAAAATTCTTATCTAAAGGAGACAAGGTCAAGGTTAGCATAAGATTTAAAGGTAGAGAAATGGGATATACTAAATTAGGTTATGATGTGATGAATAAATTTGCTGACCTCGTAGCTGAAGTTGGTCAGATTGAAAAGAAACCAAGTTTAGAAGGTAGAAATATGACAATGTTTTTATCTCCTAGAGCTTAAAATTTAGAGGGGAGGATTTTATTATGCCAAAAATGAAAACACACCGTGGAGCTGCAAAGAGATTTAAGTTAACTAAAAAAGGTAAGGTTAAGAGAGCTAAGGCCTTCACTAGTCATATATTAACTAAAAAGAGCCAAAAGAGAAAGAGAAACTTAAGAAAAGCTGCTATAATGGCTAAAGGTGATGCAGCAAACATGAAGAGATTATTACCATACTTATAGAAAAGAGATTTGTAAAGGAGGTCGAAAAACATGGCAAGAGTAAAAAAGGCTATGAACGCAAAGAAGAAGCATAAGAAAATATTAAAACTTGCAAAAGGTTTTTATGGAGCTAAAAGTAAAATATTTAAAGCTGCTAACCCTGCAGTATTAAGATCTTTAAGATCAGCATACATCGGACGTAAATTAAGAAAGAGAGATTTCAGAAAGCTTTGGATCGCAAGAATCAATGCGGCTGCAAGAATTAATGGAATTTCTTACAGTAGATTAATTAACGGATTAAAATTAGCTGGAATTGAAGTTAACAGAAAGATGTTAGCTGAAATGGCTATCCATGATGAGCAAGGTTTCGCTCAATTAGCAGAAGTTGCAAAAGCGAAATTAAATGCATAAAAATAGACTCTTATACAGAGTCTATTTTTAGTTATAAAACTTTTGATTAGGACTTTTATAAACTAGACTAAAACCCAAATTAACATCTTTTAGAATACTAAATAAAAGAGTCTTTAGATGATAGTTCACAAATAATGGTTATAGTGCTATAATTAAGTAAACTACATAGGACAGGGGTGATTATAATAGACGTAAATAAGAGGATAGATAAATTTAATTTGGACCCTGCACAAATAATAGTTCTAGGTTTTGCCAGTGTAATCCTAATTGGGGCTATACTCCTTAGCTTGCCCATAGCATCTAAAAATGGACAGAGTATAGGTTTTATAAATGCCTTTTTTACAGCCACATCTGCAGTATGTGTAACGGGATTAGTAGTAGTAGATACGGGAACTTATTGGACCGTATTTGGAAAAACTGTAATTATACTATTAATTCAAATAGGCGGATTAGGATTTATGACCATGGCAACTTTTTTTGCCCTATTATTTGGAAAGCGTATTACCTTAAGGGAAAGGCTTATAATGCAGGAAGCTCTAAATCAATTTAACATATCTGGCATTGTACGATTGACAAAATATGTCTTAATAGCAACCTTTGCTATTGAGGGTATAGGAGCCATACTTTTGGCTTTTAAGTTTGTACCTAAGTATGGTTTAGTCACAGGAATTGGATTTAGTATATTTCATGCCGTATCTGCATTTTGTAATGCAGGGTTTGATTTAATAGGAAATTTCAGGAGTTTAACACTTTTCGTAGATGACACACTAATAAATGTAGTTATTTGTGGATTGATCATAATGGGTGGTTTAGGATTTACTGTAATAGTGGAAGTGATGAACAAAAGAAAGTTCTCAAGGTATACTCTACATACTAAGTTAGTATTATGTATCACGGCAGTTTTACTAGTGGTAGGTTTCTTTGTCGTTTTAGTACTTGAGTATAATAATCCAGACACATTAGGAAATCTCACATTTAAGGGTAAAATACTAGGTGCCATGTTTCATTCTGTAACTCCGAGGACGGCAGGTTTTAATAGTTTGCCTACGGATAAATTAAGTATGGCTACCATATTTTTTACTATAATATTAATGTTTATAGGTGGATCTTCTGGTTCCACTGCTGGTGGTGTTAAAATAACCACGGCAGGGGTTATGGTATTACATATTTCAAGTATAATAAGAGGTAAAGAGGATACGGAAGTCTTTGGAAGGAGAATACCAAGGGATATTATAAGTAGATCCTTGGCAGTTATAGGTATAGCCATGTGTCTAATCATATTAGTCACCATGATTTTGTCTATAACAGAACCTGATCAAGATTTCTTGAGCATATTCTTTGAGGCCACATCTGCATTTGCCACTGTGGGATTATCTGTTGGTATAACACCAACACTTAGTATAGTGGGGAAGATAATCATATCTTTGACCATGTTTGCAGGAAGGGTAGGGCCTTTTACTATAGCATTGGCTCTTGCTAAACAACAACAAAAGAAAAAGGGATTAGTAAAATACCCTCAAGAAAGAGTCATAGTAGGATAAAATATTATAAAGGGGTGTTAACATGAAGCAATTTGCAGTAATTGGTTGCGGAAGGTTTGGATCAAGTGTAGCTAGAACATTATATGGACTTGGATTTGATGTGTTAGCCATAGATAGTAATGAAGATACTATACAAAATATAGCAGACTCTGTAACCCATGCAGTACAAGCAGATGCTACTGAAGAAAATTCCATAAAATCATTAGGTATGGGCAATTTCGATGTGGCTATTATAACTATAGGATCTAATATACAATCCTCTATTATGGCCACTTTAATTGCAAAGGAATTGGGTGTTAAATATGTAGTAGCTAAAGCACAAAACGAATTGCATGCAAAGGTTTTATATAAAATAGGGGCAGATAGAATCGTATTTCCAGAGAGAGATATGGGAGTTAGATTAGCTCATAATTTAGTTTCTTCAAATATATTAGATTATATAGAATTGGCACCAGACTATAGTATAGTTGAAATCTCAGCTTTAACAGAATGGGAAGGGGAAAGTTTAAGAGATTTAAACATGAGAGCCAAATATGGAATAAATGTTATGGCCATAAAGCGTGGTACAGAGATAAATATATCACCAAGTGCCTTAGATTCAGTTAAAAAGGGAGACGTATTAGTTGTTATAGGTCACAATGATGATATTCAAAAAATAGAGAAAAAATGATAATAACAAGAGGTGGATTTTTTGGTAATTAAAATAACATCTTCAGACAATAAGATAGTAAAGAACACAAGACAATTAAATAAAAGGAAGTCTAGGGAAAAAAATAAAGAATACATAATTGAAGGTGTTAGAAGTGTAAGAGATGCCATAAAATACGAAGAAGAAATAAAGTATATATTATACTCTAATAAAATTAACAATGTACAACAGGGAGAAGGACTATTAGAGGATGTCTTATCCTTAGGATTAAAGGTCTATGAAGTGGATGAAAAGATATTTAATTCCCTATCAGACACGGAAAATAGCCAAGGTATTATGGCTGTTATAGGTATGAAAAAATTTGACATAAATGAAATTATAAGGCCTAATGGTTTATACGTAGTATTAGATAGGATTCAAGATCCTGGGAATTTAGGTACAATAATTAGAACTGCTGATTCGGCAGGGTTTCATGGGGTCATATTAACAAAGGGGTGTGTAGATATATATAACCCTAAAGCTATACGCTCTACTATGGGATCCATATTTAATATACCAATAATTCAAGGGTTTGGTGAAGAAGATTTAATAGAGGTATTACATAGGGAAAAGATAAATATAGTATGTACTAGTTTGGATACGGATAAATATTATTATGATGTGGATTTTTCTAAAAATGTGGCAATAGTAATAGGAAACGAAGGAAATGGAGTTTCTGATTATATATTAAATAAATCCAATTTACTAATTAAGATACCCATACTAGGTAAAGCAGAATCATTAAATGCATCTACTGCATCATCTGTTATCATATATGAATCTGTGAGACAAAGGATGACAAAATTATTGTAAATGAAAATTCCTTATGCTATAATATTTAGAAGTTAAAAAATTTTTAATAGTTGTGATAGAGAGAGTAGGTTGAACTTAAGTTTACAGAGAAAAGATGCCGTGGCTGAAAGCACTTTAAACATTAATCAACTGAAGTTCACTCTTGAACTGCAGAGTTGAAAAAAGTAGGCTTTGCCGGTGACTCCGTTATAGTCCCATGAGAGGTCAGTTTTGACTAATAGGGTGGTAACGCGGATAAACTTCGTCCCTAATGGGGATGGAGTTTTTTTTATTGCCTAAAAACATACAAATTGAGGGTGATTAATATGGAGATAGGAATTAAAGCAGGAATTTTCATCATATGTTATTTCACTTTAAGTATATTTTTCAATAATATGGCCAATAAAAGAAAAAGAAGTAAAATTAGTGAAATCCTAAGAAATACCATAATATCTACCATTGTGTATGTGTTGGCTATAATAATTTTTAATAAGTTGAAAGGAGTTTAGGTATGAAAGAACAATTGAGTCAAATAAAAGAAAGTGCAATAAGTCTGGTAAATAATGCCCAAAGTATGGATGAACTTCAACAAATAAGAGTAAAGTACTTAGGAAAAAAGGGTGAATTAACAGCAGTGTTAAGGGGGATGAAGGATCTTTCTAACGAAGAAAGGCCATTAGTTGGAAAAATAGCCAATGAAGTTAGAGAAGCTATTGGTAGTCAACTTGAAGATGCTATTAGTAATGTTAAGGAAAAGGAAAAAAATAAAAAATTAGAAAAAGAAACTATAGATGTTACCATGCCAGGTAGTGAAGTTTTAAGAGGTCATAGACATCCTCTTACGACAGTTTTAGATGAAATAAAGGAAGTATTTATCGGTATGGGATTCTCCATAGGTGAAGGGCCAGAAGTTGAAACTGTATATAACAACTTTGATGCATTAAATGCACCTAAGAACCACCCATCAAGGGGAATGGCAGATACTTTTTATATTAATGATGATATAATACTTAGAACTCAGACTTCACCTGTACAGGTACGTACTATGAAAAGCTCAGAACCTCCTATAAAGGTTATTTCTCCAGGAAGATGCTTTAGACGTGATACGCCAGATGCTACTCACTCTCCAATGTTTCACCAAATAGAGGGATTAGTAGTAGGTAAGGGTGTAACTATGGCAGATTTAAAGGGAACACTAGATATGTTTGCAAAAAAATTATTTGGTGAAGAGACTAAGACTAAGTTTAGACCACATAACTTCCCATTTACAGAGCCAAGTGCAGAAGTTGACTTAACATGCTTTAAGTGTGGAGGAGAAGGTTGTAAAGTATGTAAGGGAAGTGGATGGATAGAAATCCTAGGTTGTGGAATGGTTCATCCTAATGTATTAGAAGAATGTGGTATAGATTCGGAAGTTTATAGTGGATTTGCCTTTGGTATGGGTCTTGATAGGATTACTATGCTAAAGTATAACGTGGATGATATAAGATTATTCTTTGAAAATGACATGCGTTTCATAGAACAGTTCTAAGGAGGGAAATTACGTGTTAGTATCGTTAAATTGGTTAAATGATTATGTGGATTTAAAAAACTTAAGTGTTGAAGAAATAAGAGATGGATTTATCATGTCTGGCTCTAATATAGAAACTGTGGAAAATCCAGCAGGAAAAATGAATAAAATTGTAGTTGGAAAAATATTAGAAATCAAAAAACATCCAGATGCAAATTCCCTAATAGTTACTCAAGTGGATGTGGGAGAAGAAGTAGTTCAAATAGTTACAGGTGCAGACAATGTGAAAGAAGGAGACTATATTCCGGTTATATTAAGTGGTGGAAGATTACCTGATGGAACAAAGATTAAAAAGGGAAAACTTCGTGGAGTAGTATCTAATGGTATGATGTGTTCAGGGACAGAACTAGGAATTGGTGATAATATATTACCCACAAGTCAAAATAAGGATGGCATATACATATTTAACAAAGAATATCCATTAGGATCAGAAGTAAAGGAAATAATGGGACTTGATGATTCTGTAATGGAATTTGAAATCACATTTAATAGACCAGATTGCTTAAGTGTAATTGGTATGGCTAGGGAAGCTAGAGCTACTTTTAATGTTCCTATGAAATATCCTGAAATAAGGATTAATAGTGAAGTGGAAGATGCTAATGACTACATGAAGGTGGAAGTTGAGAATAAGGATCTTTGTGATAGATTTGTAGGAAGAGTTATAAAGAATGTAAAGATAGAAGAATCTCCAGAGTGGTTACAAAACAGGCTTATGAGAGCAGGCATTAGACCAATAAGTAACATAGTTGATATAACAAACTTTGTAATGTTAGAGTTCGGTCAACCAATGCATGCATATGATATAGAAGATGTGGAAGATAGAAAAATCATAGTTAGAAATGCAAAAGCTAAGGAGACTATAAAAACATTAGATGGTCAAGCAAGAGAGCTAAATGAGGATATACTTTTAATATGTGATGGTAAAAAGCCAGTAGGTATAGCTGGAGTAATGGGTGGAGAAAATACTGAGATTAAGGATAGTACAAAGACCATATTCTTAGAGGCAGCCCATTTTAATAAGGACAACATAAGAAAGACATCTAAGGACTTAGGTTTAAGAACAGAGGCTTCTTCTAGGTTTGAAAAGGGAGTAGATCCTAATACTACCTTAACTGCTGCTAATAGATTCTGTCAATTGGTGGAACAATTAGGAGCTGGAGAAGTTGTAGGATCTCATATTGATATATATGAAAACAAGACAGAAGAAAAAACTATAAAGGTAAGAAGTTCTAGAATAAATGGATTACTTGGAACTAAACTTTCTAATGATGAAATGGTAAAAATCTTTGAAAGCTTAGAGTTTAAGGTAAAGACAGTTGGAGAAGACTTTGAAGTAACTGTTCCTACTTATAGGGGAGATATGATAAAAGAAATAGATTTCGTAGAGGAAATTGCTAGAATCTATGGATATGATAAATTAGAAACTACCCTATACAAAGATAGTATTCAAGGAGGAAAAACTCCAGTACAATCTAGTGTAGACATACTTAAGGACACTTTAAATGGTGCAGGGTTAAATGAAATTTTAACTTATTCCTTTGTAAGCCCTAGTGTACTTGATAACTTATGCGTAAATGAAGAAAGTTCCCTAAGGAATGTGGTGAAGGTAATAAATCCACTAGGAGAAGAAACTAGTGTAATGAGAACTACATTAATGGGTAATATGATAGAAGTGTTAGGAAGAAACTATAACAAAAATGTGGAGTCAGCCCGTGCTTTTGAATGTGGAAATACTTTCATACCAGGAGAAGACATACTACCTTCTGAGAAGAGAGCTGTTACTATGGGTATGTATGGTAAAGATGTGGATTTCTTCTCTTTAAAGGGAGTGGTAGAAAGGGTATTTAGTAGATTTGGTATAGATGGAGTGGAATTTGTACCAGAAAAGTCTAATACTACATTCCATCCAGGAAGATGTGCCAATGTGTTAGTAAAGGGAGTAGTTGTAGGTACATTAGGAGAACTTCATCCAAATGTATGTGAAAACTATAAGATAGGTACAAGGGTATATGTATCAGAATTAGATTTTGAAGCTATGATAAACCATATAGATTTAGATAAGGGTTATACACCACTTCCAAAGTATCCAGCCATGACTAGGGACTTCGCCATAGTTGTTAAAGAGGATGTTTATGTTAAAGATATACAAGATGTGGTAACTGCTAATGGTGGTGGAATATTAGAAAGTATTACACTATTTGATGTATATAGAGGAAAGCAAGTGGAAGAAGGCCACAAGAGTATAGCCTATTCTTTAGTTTATAGAGCTAAGGATAGAACTTTAACAGACGAAGAGGTTACTAAAGTTCATAATAATATAATTAAGGAATTAGAAGAAAAAATTGGTGGAAGTTTAAGAGATTAATGAAGAAGGTCGCAAGACCTTCTTTTGTTGTTTTTAGAATTATATTGTTGAGTCGAACCAAAATGAAGTTTAGATAGGATCATATGATTATAATGCTAGTGGACTTAGAAGTAAGAAAATAGCAAATGGGAAAACTGAATACTATTATTATAATGGAGATAAACTAGCTTATATAACAAATGAAAATAACACTTTAAAATACTTTTTTGTAAGGGATATACAAGGCAGACCTGTATATATGATAGATTATACAAGTGCCATACCAAAGAACTATTGGTATTTGTATGATGCCCATGGAAGTGTATTGGCATTGGCAGATGAAAATGGAAATAAGGTAGTCACCTATGACTATGATCCATGGGGATATATAAAGGGTTATACTTATACAGCAAGTACAGGAGATGGAGTACCACTGTGGAAGGCAAATCCATTTAGATATAGTGGGTATCAGTTTGATGATGAGACAGGGATGCATTACTTAAAGAATAGATATTAATCTCCTTATTTGGGAAGATTTATTACTAGGGATGTAGGAGTAGGACTTAATTTATATGCTTATGCAGCTAATAATCCAATTAATAATGTTGATCCTAATGGTTTTAGTTGGATTAGGGATATTTGGAATAATGCACGAGAAGCTTTAGCAACTGCTTATAATAAAGTCAAAGATACAGTTGTTTAAGGTTATAAAGAAATTACATCTACATTTAATAAGGCGGACAAAAAGAATTTTGCGGGAAGCGCCATTGCTGCGGCATCAATACCTGCTGGATTAGCTGTAGTAGGTAGTATAATAATTGTTAGTGCCATAGGTATAGGTGGTGCTATTTTTAAAGATGCATTTTATGGTGATAAAAGCATAGGAGGTAAATATGATAATAGTATGAGAATTCCTGTTGTTTAGAAAAACAAGTATCTTTTAACACTAAATAATATTGAAGATTTTCAAAGTGAAAATAAATTGACAGTAGATGATAGTTAGGGAATGAAATTAAAAGACATATAAAATGATATATTTTATAAATTGTGAAAGAGAGAATAATAGATGAAAAATAGACAGAAAGATGGATCAATATGGATGGTATTATCAATAATAGGCTATGGATATATATTTAGATATTTACCTCCGTACTTACAAATATTTTTTGCAGTACTTGGATTGTTATTAGGTATAAAGGCATTTTTTAGGTATAAAAAAATAAAGTATTCTAATTATGATAAATTTATAATTAAAGTATTAAGTATAATTATAATTATATTTATACTATATGTAATGGGAGAAAACTATTTAAATTTTAGTGTAGATATATTATTGATTTTACTAGGATTAATGATAATGATTATTATTTATGCGACAATAATAGGTGTAAGAACCAAATTAAGAAGTGGGAAAGAAAATGAAGTTAAGGAAGTAAAGAGAGCATTATTTATATTCGGTATAACGCTTGTATTGGCTTGTATTATGTTTTTTATAGATTAGGAAACACTTTGTGGCAATTACTTGTGGATAATTTTGTTTCGTGAAGATAGAGTATATATTATATTGGTAAAAATTTATTTATTCAAACGCAGGGCAATTTTGATCATTAGTAATAAGTGTTTTAATCAGACTTTATTACAAAAGCACATAATTTTCAAGAAATAAAATAAATTAAAGCCTCTGATTTTAAAGTCAGGGGCTTTGTATATACTCAAAGGAACAGGAAGCTCAAATAATGAAAAAAGTTAATATTGGTTCTATGTCAATATGTTAATGTGTATATATTTGGAACAAAATTAATAGAGTATAGATCACATACTAAATCATCATCTGATTCCGCTAGTCTAATAATAATATAACCTATTCAATTTAAAAGGGGCTATCTCAATGCATGTTTATGCATTTTCAGACAGCCTCTTTGTTTTTAACTATTTTAAATTTAGTGCAGACATATTATTAATTTTATTAGGAACAGGTATAATAATTAGTATTTATGCAGCAATAATAGGTGGAATAAATCAGCTTAAAAGTGGGGATTGGAAAAAATTAGGCAAGGCAAAGTTGGTTTACTTATGATTGGCATAGCATTTGTAATATTTTGTTTGATATTTCTTATAGAATATATAGGGTAGATGTATTAAGGCATATCCTAGTAGTATATAAGTAAGATTAATCTAAGAAAGTAAATGAATAATAAGGGTTTTAATAAAATTCTATTAAATGAATATTGAAAAAATATAGAACAAGTTAAAAAGAATGAAAATACATGTGGAGGATAAGTTCTTTACATGTATTAATATAAGAATATATTAAAATCAAAAAAAGTAAGGCATATGAAAAAAATAAAGATAAAATTAGGATAATAGAAAATGATGGTATATAACATTATATATAAATTGCCAAGCAAAATTGGATTCTAACAATAATGTAAGATTAACTGGTAAAAGTACATCTTTTGGTATAATAGGGAGGAGGGGGGAAGTTTTTGTATAAGATATTTGTAGTAGAAGATGATAAAAAAATTGCGTGTATTCTAGAAGACAATTTAAAAAGGTGGGGATATGAGGTTTTAGTATGCAAGGATTTTAAAGATGTTTTTGTACAATATAGTTCATTTAAACCTCATCTAATATTACTAGATATTAATTTACCCTATTATGATGGGTTTTACTGGTGCTCAAGGATAAGGCAAATATCTAAGGTGCCAATTATATACATATCATCAAGGGAGAGTGAATCGGATAAGATAAGGGCCATATCCCAAGGGGGAGATGACTATATAGAAAAACCCTTTTCGTTAGATCTCCTAATTGTAAAAATCCAAGCCATTCTAAGGCGAGCATATTCCTATAACGATGAAGCTCTAAATGTGATTCAATATAAAAATATAGTACTAAATATAGAAGATGCATGTGTATTTTGCGAAGAGAAGGAAGTAAGACTTACCCATAATGAGTGTAAGATATTATCTATCCTTATGAGAAATCCAAATAAAATAATATCTAGAACTCGTTTCATAAAGGCTCTTTGGGAAGATGAGAGTTTTGTAGATGACAATACTTTGACGGTAAATGTAAATAGACTAAGGAAAAAGTTAAAAACTTTAGGGGAATTAGACTATATAAAAACTATAAAGGGAGAAGGATATAAACTTTTATGAAGATAATGGATTATTTCATAGAAAGATGGTTTACCTATGGATTTATTTTAGTTAGTTATATATTTTCTTATATTGTATATAAAATGGACAAGAAGTTTACCATGTCTAATTCTAATGGAACATATATGATGGTAAGTTTACTTGTATTATTTGTCATATTTGCCATAGGGGACTATCTTTTATATATTTATCGTATAAAGAAAGTAAAGAGTCATTATTGTAAGAAAAATTTTTATGAAGAATCAATAGAAGAATTTACTTATCCAATGGATAAGGTCTATGCCAAATGCATATGTGAACTTTCAAGGGAATATGAAGATTTTAAGGAAAAAATATATAATGAATCCTTAGATGAATCTGATTTCATAACTAAGTGGATCCATGACATAAAGGTTCATATATCTGCTTTAAGGCTTATTTTAGATAATGAGTGGGGCGATTTAAACTTTAGTATATATAAGGACATGGACAAGGAAATAAAAGCTATAGAAGAAGCTATAGAAAAAAATTTCTACCATATAAAGTCCAAAAACTTTTATAATGACTATAAACTAAAACCAACTAGCACAAAGAAAATGATAGGCCAATCCTTAAAAAAATATGCCAGTATATTTAGTTATAAGAGAATAAATATAAATATTGAAGGTGAAGATTACAAGGTACTTACTGATGAAAAATGGAGTGGGTATATAATTTCACAGATCATATCTAATGGAGTAAAGTATACAAATGATGGTGGCACAATAGATATAAAAACCATAAAAGATGACAGGGGTATTTTAATAGAAGTAAAAAATACAGGAGTAGGCATAGATAGTAAGGACATAAGTCAAATATTTAAAAGGGGATATACTTCTTCTAAGGAAAGGGCTGGCATGAAATCCACAGGATATGGCATGTATTTATCTAAAAAAATTAGTCATATGTTAGGTCATGAGATTGTTATGGAATCAAAAGTTAATGAGTATGCTAAATTTACCCTAGTATTTAAGGAAATAGATTCCATATACAATGTGACTAAAGTGTAAGGTTGTATTGGGAAAATGTAAGTCTATTCGATTTTTTTAAAACTTCTTGTGAGGTATGATTTAATTATAGATTTCTGGTGTATAAATTAGCTTTATGCGAGCCTATTTCAGGAAACCATTGAAAATCTTTTCCACCCAAGTCCTTGTCACAAGCGAAAGTGTGAACCTTCGTATATAGGTTCATGTGTCATGTTGGAGTAGCATAGGATGTTGTGACGTTCCCGGGTTCTAAAGATTTTCAATAGTTTCCCTTATAGGCAAGTTAGTGTATAAAGAAATCTATAGAGATTAGTTAAGTCATATGGAGGAGAGAGATTATGGAAACTTTGAGAGTGAAAAATATTAGTAAAATTTATGGGGGTAAGAAAAAATCAAAGGAATATGTGGCCCTTAGGGATGTGAGTTTTGAAATATCAAAGGGTGAATTTTTAGGTGTTATGGGTCCTTCCGGGTCTGGAAAAACTACCCTATTAAATATATTGGGAAGTATTGATAGACCTACAGGAGGAAAATTATATATAGGAGATAAGGATATTACTAAATTAAATAAAAAAGAACTGGCATACCATAGAATGAATAATATAGGTTTTATATTTCAAGATTATAATTTGTTAAATACTATGACATTGAAGGAAAACATATTATTACCTTTGGCCCTTAGGGATTCTTCTGTAGAATATATGGAGTCTAAATTAGGGGAGTTATGTAAAAAAATTGGTATTGAGAATATATTAAATAAATATCCCTATGAAGTATCCGGGGGAGAGCAACAAAGAGCTGCTGCGTGTAGGGCACTAATAACAAATCCCAAGATAATTTTAGCAGATGAACCTACTGGAAATTTAGATTCTAAATCTAGTAAAAATCTATTAGATTTAATTTCCTTTATAAATAAGGAGTATGAAACTACCATATTAATGGTTACCCATGATATATATGCAGCTAGTTATTGTGATAAGATAATGTTTATTCGAGATGGAGAAATTTATAATGAATTATATTCAAACGGGAACAAATCAGAACTATTTAATTCAATAATTGATGTTATGGCTATTATTGGAGGTAATAGATATGAAATTTAAAACAATAGCTTTAAATAATATAAAAAAGGATTTTAAGAAATATATTATGTATTTTTTGTCCCTAACCTTTAGTGTATTTACAGCATATACATTCTTAGCCCTTATGGAAAATAAAAGTGTACTTATGGCCTTTACTTATGATGATAGATATAAAGCTTTACTCAAGAGCTTTGGTATTATCATGTTGGTTTTTATAGTATTTTTCTTGATTATTTCTAATAATAGTTTTATAAGAGCTAGAAAAAAAGAAATATCCACATACTCCCTATTTGGAATGAGTAACTATAAAATTACTAAATTAATATTTATAGAAACCTTAATAGTAGGTATGGGAGCCATAATAGTAGGTATTATTATGGGAATAATATTTTCTAAGTTTATGGCCATGATATTAATTAATATAACAATAATTTCTTATGTGGGAGAAGTGGACTTTTGTGTGGATTTTAAATCCATATTAATTACAATGGGAATTTTTTTAGGAATATTCTCCATAATGGGTCTTGGAAGTTCTAGAGTAATCAATAAATTTCAATTAGTAGATTTATTTAAGGGAGACAAAATTTCAGAATCAAAGGGTAAAGGGTCATATACCCTTCTTGTCATATCTCTACTATTAATAGGTAGTGGATACATGTTAGCTTGTAATCCTAGAGCATATATGGTACTAAAGTATAGTTTGTTAATTTTAATATTAACTATAAGTGGAACCTATTTATTATTTTGGGCAGGCTTACCTAAGATAATAAATATTATGAAAAAGCGTAAAAAAACTTATTATAATGGAGGAAATTTAATAGCTATTAATTTCTTTTCCCATAAAGTCAAATCTATAAGTACTATTATGGCTACTATAGCCATTTTATCAGCAGTAGGAGCCACTGCATTTTCAACAGGATATGTACTTTATCTCAATGCTGGAAAAAATGTATACAAAACAATAGGATATGACTTATATTTTTATACAGGGGATAATAAAATAGAAAATAAGGTAGATGAAGTTTTAAAAAAGCATAATAAAAAAATAGATAAAAAAGTTGTGGCACAGAGATATGTATGTTCTCCTAAAGTAGAAAATGGGGAAATTATAAGCTATGGCAAATATGAAGATGATTATCTTAGGGTATATCCAGAGTCCCTATTTAAAAAGCTCATGTGGGCAAGTAAACATAAAAACTACAAGATGATAGATTTAAAAGCTGGAGAGGCCACATTTATGGCAGGATATATGGGCCATGAAGAAGAGGTTTTCATTGGAAAGAGAATAAATTTTCAGGATAAAGAAATTTCTATTAAAAATCTTATGAATTTTAGATTTCTAGATTTTGGGGCTTTCCATACTATTATTCTTGACGATGAGGATTTTAATGACCTATTAGAAAGAAAAGAGATAAGAGATAGGACAGAGGATGGAGTTTTGTATGATAAGGCCTATGTATATTCCTTTGAAGATTCATTAGAATCTAAAAAGTTAAATATGGATTTAAAGAATGTATTAGAGAAGAACGTAGGAAGTTATAGAACTGCATATGATTTTTATGATGAATCACTACAAAGTTTTGGCTTAGTATGTTTTATTGGAATGTTCATGGGGGTAGTATTTGCACTTATGACGGCAAGCCTTTTATATTTTAAACAGTTAATGTTAGCAGAGGAAGAGAAAAAACAGTATGAAATTTTAAGAAAAGTAGGTATGTGCAAAAGTATAGAAAGTAGGGTTGTATCAAAAAGAGTCATGCCTGTGTTTTTAATTCCTATTATAGTCGGCATAATTCATAGTATATTTGCTATGAAATCAGCAGATACTATGGTATTTTCAAATTTAATAGGCAACTCTAGCTCCTATGGGCAAGTCCTTTTTTATTCTGGAGTTATGTACCTTGTATATGGAATAATAAATACGCTTTTTTATATGATAACTAAAAACCAATATTTAAGAGCAATAAAATAATAAGAAAAAGTTGGTGATATTTCGCCAACTTTCTCTTATTATTTAGAGTTTTTTTTAGAATGTGAGCCTACTTCAGGAAAATATTAAGAAATACATTTTTACATAAGGCATATGAAAAAAATAAACTAGTCAGGTTCCTGAAGAATTTGGATTATTTTCAAGGCATGGGGAGTGAGCATATTAAACATATGTGAGCGATTCCATAACGAGGAAAATGACTAATTTATTTTTTGAATATGCCTAACTTATGGGTAGGAAGTTTCAAATAAAAAAAGGAAAAGATGAATTTAGAAGGAAGTATAGTAATTATACTGTTACTAAGGTATAATATAGTTAAATTATATATGATGTATATGGAAATATAAGGTAAAAGAATTCCGTTAAATGTGTTTCATAGTAATACACTAAGGATAAAATAATGAATATAGTTAAAATTTTACTAATGAAAGAAATAAATCCTTACAAATGGAACTTATGAATTTAGAAGACTCCATATTAAAAGGAGAGGTGTTATGAGCAATAAACGAAAAGTAGTAGTTAAAATATATGGACAAGAATATACTATGGTAGGGACAGAGTCTAGAGAATATATACAAAGGATTGCCAATTATGTGGATGATAAAATGATAGATGTGGCCAGAAAGAGCAATCAGCTAAGCACATCCATGGTAGCCGTACTTACGTCCCTAAATATAGCTGATGAATATATGAAATCTAGGGAAGAAGTTCAAGGGTGGAAAAACAAGTTAGAGGAGCCCTTAGAAGCTTTAAATGAAGCTAAGGCAGAAATTGTTGCTACTAAAAGTGAAATGGAAGAAAATAAAGTTGCATATGAAGATAGTATACGACTTTTAGAAGAAGAGAAAAAGGCACTTATAATGGTTCTTAACGAAAAGGAAGAACAATTAAGGGAAATAGAAAATTTGAAAACAACCCTTGCACTCAAGGAACAGGAACTAGATAAACTAGCTAAAGAAAATGAAGAACTTCAAAGCAAGGTTTTTGATAGTCAAATAAAATATGTTCAAGCTAAAAAAGAATTAGATTCCTTTATTGATACTTTTGATGAAAAGGGTTAAAAATGAGTATTTGACCTAGGAGTAGTGATATAATAATATTACTACTTTTTTGTTGTGTAGAATTAAGGATGATCAATTGGGAGTGAAACTAATGGATAAAGTAGAACTATTGGCTCCTGTAGGGAGTATGGAAAGTTTAAAGGCAGCAGTGGAAAATGGAGCAGATGCAGTTTACTTAGGTGGGAAATTATTCAATGCTAGGCAGAGTGCTAATAATTTTGATGAAGAAGAACTGAAAGAAGCTGTAGAATACTGTCACGTTAGAAATACAAAAATATTTGTAACTATAAATACTTTAATATTAGATAAGGAAATGAAGGATTTAGGAAGGTATCTATTCTTTTTATATAGTATAGGTGTAGATGCTATAATAGTTCAAGATTTAGGTGTGGCCAAAATGATTAAGGATTTGCTACCTGATTTTGAAATACATGCTAGTACCCAAATGACAGCCCATAATCTAGAGGATGTAAAATTCTTAAGGAAACTAGGTTTTAAAAGGGTAGTGTTAGCTAGGGAAATGGACATGAAAGAAATTAAATACATATATGATAATACGGATTTAGATATTGAGATTTTTGTCCATGGAGCTTTGTGTGTTAGTTATTCAGGCCAATGTTTAATGAGTAGTATGATAGGGGGAAGAAGTGGTAACAGAGGTAGATGTGCTCAACCATGTAGAAAAGAATATGATCTATTAAGTTCCCATGAAAAAATAAAGAGTAAAGTAGGTAACTATCTATTAAGTCCTAGGGATTTAAATATTCTAGAAAATATAGATGAAATATTAGGGGTTGGTAATTTTTCTTTAAAGATAGAAGGTAGAATGAAAAGACCCGAATATGTGGCTACTATAATAAGAACCTATAGGGAATATATAGATCATTATTACGATTATAAAGAGATTAAAGATGACAAAGAGTCCCTAAATAATGTTGCACAAATGTTTAATAGGAAATTTACAAAGGGATATATTCTAGGTGAAAGTGGTAAAGGGTTCATGAGTTTTGAAAAACCTAGTAATCGTGGAACTTATTTAGGAAAAGTAGTGTCCTATGATAGTAAGAGAAAAAAAATAAAAATCAAATTAGAAAAGGATTTAAACAAAAAGGATAAGATAGAGATATGGGCCACAAATAGGGACAATCCTCAACTATATATTAATAATATGAAAATAAACAATAAATTAATAGATAGGGCCACTAGTAAGCAAGTGGTTGAATTGGATTTTAATAAAAGGGCTCAAGTAGGTAATCCTGTATATAAAATATTAGATGAAAAATTACTTGTTGAGGCTAGATCAACTTATGAAAAACATAATAAAAGGATAAATGTATATGGCAAATTTATTGGTAAAATTGGAGAAAAACTAGAGTTATGCCTATGGGATCATGATGGGAACTATGTAAATGAATTTAGTGAAAAAATGGGAGAAAAGGCCATTAATAGGCCCATAGGTGAAGATAGGGTATATAATCAAATAAATAAATTAAAAAGTACTGCCTACGAACTTGTGGATTTAAATATGGAGTTAGATCCTAATGTGAGTTTTCCCGTATCTGTGTTAAATGAACTGAGAAGAAATGCCATAGACAAATTAACGGATTTAAGAAGGGTAATAAAGGATAGGCCTTTAGTAAGGGAAGATGAGTTTAATAAGAAATTAAAGGATTATTTAAATAGATATGAGAAGGTCCATGGAGATGAAATTAGTATTAGTGCTAAATGTTCTAATATAGATCAGTTAAAAGAAGTTTTAAAATATGATGTGAATAGAATATATTATGACCATATGGATTCCTTAGAAGATGCCATGAATTTGGGAAAAGAAAAAATCATACCTGCCTTTTTTAGAATCACATCTGATAAGGAGTTAGAAAAGATAGAAGACATAATAAAAAATAGTTCCTGTGCCATGGCAGGAAATATGGGAACTTTAAATAGGATAAAAGAAAATAAAAAGAACATATTTTGTGATTATTCCATAAACGTATTTAATAAGAATACGGCCCAGTTTTTAAAGGAAGAGGGTGTGAAAATATTTACCCTATCCTTAGAACTTAATTTAAAACAGATAAAAGATATAGTACAATATTATAATGGGTGTGAAATTATTGTATATGGAAGGGCTCCTCTTATGATTAGCAAGTATTGTCCTATACATGCTTTAACTAAAAAGGAACATATACAAAGGGTATGTGGTGAATGTAGAAAAGATAGTTTTTATTTAAAGGATAAATTAAAGGCGCAATTCCCTATTAGGATCCACGAAGAATGTAAGGTAGAAATATTAAACACAAGTCCACTATTTGTGGCACAAGACCTAGATAGGATAATTAAATCGGGTGTGAAAAATTTAAGATTAGATTTTACTATAGAGTCAAGGAAAGAAGTAAAGGAAATAATGGATATATATACTAATGGTATATATGGTAAAATAGACCAATATACACATAAGATAGAAGAATTAAAAAATAAAGGAATAACCAAGGGGCATTTCTTTAGAGGCGTAGAGTAAGGAGAGGGAACATGAATAAAAAGACTTTAAATGTACTAGAATTTCCAAAAATCAAAGAAATGTTAAAGTCAATGGCCACATGCACATTAGGAAAAGATTTGGTAGATAACCTTGAGCCGGCCACTAACATAGATGAAGTTAAAACTATGCAGGAGGAAACAGCAGAGGCCACTAGTTTGATTTTAAGGAGAGGAAATCCTAATTTAGGTGGTATACATGATTTATTAATGTATCTAAAAAGGGCAGAAATTGGATCTTCCCTATATGCAGGACAATTATTAGAAGTATGTGATACCCTAAGGGCTGCTAGGCGAATAAGATCATTTATAAGGGAAGCTGGTGAAGATAACACCTATGATCGTTTAAGTGGATATACTAGTGCTCTTAATACTTTTAAATATATGGAAGATAAGATTGATATGTGTATAATTGGTGAAAATCAAATTTCTGACAATGCATCACCTACACTTAAACATATAAGACGGGAGATTGAAAATAAAAATGGTACTATTAGAAGTAGATTAAATTCCATGATATCCTCCACGTCAAAGCAAAAATATCTTCAAGATAGTATCATAACCATGAGGGACGATAGATATGTTATACCTGTAAAACAAGAATACAGAGCTAATGTACCAGGACTCATCCATGATCAATCCTCCTCAGGGGCCACTTTGTTCATAGAGCCTATGGCCATAGTAGAACTTAACAATAAATTAAAGGAATTAAAGCTTCAGGAAAAATCAGAAATAGAAAGAATATTGTTAGAATTAACTCTTATGGTGGCAGAGAAAAAGGATGAAATATTAGCTAATCAAGAAATATTAAAGAAGCTAGATTTCATATTTGCAAAGGGAAAATTAGCGGTACATATGAATGCCATAGAACCTAAAGTAAATGATTATGGTTTTATAAGAATCAAAAATGGTCGTCATCCATTACTTGACAAGGATACGGTTGTACCAAGTAATATATGGATTGGAGATGAATTTAATACATTAGTTATTACGGGACCTAATACGGGTGGTAAAACTGTAACTTTAAAGACTGTAGGACTTTTAACCATAATGACCCAATGTGGTCTACATGTACCAGCCCAGTATGGAACGAGAATGTCTGTGTTTAAACAGGTCTTTGCAGATATTGGAGATGAGCAAAGTATTGAACAAAGCTTAAGTACTTTTTCAGGCCATATGAGCAATATTGTGGATATATTAGATCATGTGGAGGAAAATGCCCTAGTTTTATTAGACGAATTAGGTGCAGGAACTGATCCTACAGAAGGAGCGGCTTTAGCCATTTCCATACTAGATTATCTAGCTGGTTTTAAGAGTAAGACCATAGCTACTACCCATTACACAGAGATTAAGGAATATGCTTTAACTACAGACTTGGTAGAAAATGCTTCAGTGGAATTTGACGTACAGACTTTAAGTCCCACATATAAGCTTTTAATTGGAGTTCCAGGAAAATCTAATGCCTTTGAAATATCAAAGAGATTAGGTTTAAGTGATTTTATTGTAGATAGGGCTAGAGGATTACTTACGAAAGAAAATATTGAATTTGAAGAAATACTTCAGACCATTGAGAAGGATAAAAGGGTTGCCCAAGAAGAAAGGGATGAAGCTTCTAGGTTAAAGATTCAAATAGAGAAGGAAAAGGAACAGTTTGAAAGTAAAAAGGAAAAATTAAAGCATCAAAGGGAAACTGTATTAAGGGAAGCAAGACAAGAGGCAAGGAAACTATTAAAAGAAGCAAAGGAAGAAGCTGATAATATAATAAAGGAACTAAGAGATCTTCACCATGCTCAAAGTGAGAAAGATAAGAATAGAAAAATAGAAGAGATGAGAAAGAAGTTAAGAACTAGTTTAAATGGACTTGAGGACGGTCTTGACTTAAACATGGAACTTAGCAATTTAACTCCAAAGGATATAAAGGTTGGAGATGATGTTATAATCCTTTCCTTAAATCAGCAAGGAACTGTTTTGACAAAACCAGATTCCAATGGAGATTTAACAGTTCAAGCAGGTATAATGAAAATAAACGTTAATGTGAAGAATCTTAAAAAAGATAAAAATAAGAAAAAATCTGTTAAGAAAAGCGGAATAGGTAAAATTTATAAATCTAAAAAATCAAATGTGAAGACTAGTTTAGATTTAAGGGGACAAAGTCTAGAGGATGCTTTAGTAGAAACGGATAAATATCTAGATGATGCGTATATTGCTAACCTAACAGAAGTGACTATTATTCACGGTAAGGGAACGGGCATATTAAGGGCAGGTATTACCCAGTTGTTAAAGAAGCATAAACATGTGGATAAATTTAGAATAGGTGGTTTTAGTGAAGGTGGAAGTGGAGCTACCATAGTAACTTTAAAATAGGGGTATTAAAATGATTTTAATAAGTGCATGTCTATTGGGTGTAAATTGTAAATATAATGGCAAAAACAACTTAAAATATGATATATTAGAATTGACAAGGGGAAAAAATATAATACCAATATGTCCTGAACAGTTAGGAGGTCTTCCTACTCCAAGGATACCCTGTGAAATAATCCATAGGACAGGGGCAGTTATAGATGGTTGTGGGAAGGTCTTAAATAAAAGGGGAGAAGATAAAACAAAGGAGTTTTTAAAGGGTGCTTATGAAACTCTTCATATTGCAAAATTATATAATGTTAAAGAGGTCATATTAAAGGAAAACTCTCCATCCTGTGGTTCAAATTTCATATATGATGGAACATTTTCTGGTGAAAAGAAAAGGGGAGATGGAGTCACTTCGGCTCTTTTGAAAAAACATGGCATAATTGTGCATAATGAGTATAACTATCACATTAAAGGGGGAACTAAAGATGAAGAAAAAAATAATTTTAGGAATTTGCATGCTAACAATGGTGACTAGCCTGTTTATAGGGTGTGGAAAAAAGGAAGAAGAAAAACAAGAAGTAAACACGGAAGTACCAGTGACAGAGGAAGTTATAAAAAAAGAGGCTAAGGATATAAATTATGTTCTTTATTTAAAAAATAGAAATATGCCTTATCTATTTGATGAGAGATATACTATAAAGGAAGATGATCCAAAATTAGAAGGAAATACTATGGAAGAGTTTGTTATGAATGAATTAATAAACTTTAAAGAATTTGGAGAATATGAAAATGTCATTCCAAAGGGAACTGACCTATTATCCATTGAAAAGGATGGATCTTTAGTAAGGGTAAATTTATCAAAGGAATTTAATAATTTTAAGGGAACTAAAGATGATGCTCAGTTACTTGTTGCATCCATAGTAAACTCTTTAACTATATTACCTGGAAATGAAAAGGTACAGATTTTAGTAGATGGAAAAGTTGTTAATAGTATTGGAAAAATGAAAATAAAATCTCCTATGGAGTATTTTGATAACCTATATCCAGATAAGTAAATATTTAATAAAAGAGCTTTAATGAATGAATTAAAGCTCTTTTATTAAAAAAAATTATAAAGGTCTTGATTTACATAGGAAATTATGATAATTTAATAAACGATAAAGAATAATAAAGGAAATTATGTCTAGGAAAAGGAAAGTAAGTTTTAGATAATGCTAAAGCGAATCAGGGATGGTGAGAGCCTGATGCTATGCTAAGACCCAAGCGCACCTTTGAGATTTTTACCGAAAATTAGTAGGTGAAACGCAAGCCCTCCGTTAAAGGGGTTCAGAGTGGGTACATAAGTACCAATAAGAGTGGTAACACGGGATAACTCTCGTCTCTTTGTATTAGAAGAGGTGGGGGTTTTTTGTAATTTTTAGATATTTTTTAAAAATATAAGGAGGATATGACATGTTAGATTTTAAAAAACAAGTGGCAGAAATTTTAGCAGGGAAAATAGAAGATTTAAATGAAAATGAAATATTAGAAATGATAGAAATACCACCTAATAGTGAAATGGGAGACTATGCTTTTCCATGCTTTAGATTGGCAAAAATATTTAGAAAAGCTCCTAATATGATTGCTGAGGATTTGGCAAATGAAATGGGACAAGTAGAAGGTTTTTGCAAAGTGGAGAATGCTGGTGGATATGTAAACTTTTTCGTGGACAATACTATCTTTGCTAAGAGTATAATAACAGAAGTGTTTAATAAAAAAGAAGCATATGGTTCATCAGATGTGGGAGAAGATAAAACTGTCATAGTAGAATACTCATCTCCTAATATAGCTAAGCCTTTTCATATAGGCCATATTAGAACTACAGTTATAGGTCATGCTCTTAAGAACATATATGATTTCTTAGGTTATAATACGGTTAGTATAAACCATTTAGGAGACTATGGAACTCAATTTGGTAAATTAATAGTTGCCTTTAAGGCTTGGGGTGTCCAATCGGAAGTAGAGGAAAATCCTATTCCTGCATTACTTAAGTTATATATTAAGTTCCATGAAGTAGCAGAAGAAAAACCAGAATTAGAAGATGAAGCTAGACTTTGGTTTAAAAAGTTAGAAGAAGGTGACCAAGAGGCTAAGAGATTATGGCAATGGTTTAGAGATGTTAGTTTAAAAGAATTTAAAAGAGTTTATGACATGTTTGGTATTGAGTTTGATTCCTATGCGGGAGAAAGTTTTTATTCAGATAAGATGCCTGCTGTTATAGAAGAGATGAATGAAAAGAATTTATTAGAAGAATCAAAGGGTGCAGATATAGTAAATTTAGAAGAGTTTAATATGCCACCAGCACTAATTAGAAAAAGTGATGGTTCTACCCTTTATATAACAAGGGATATAGCAGCAGCTATTTACAGAAAAAATCATTATGATTTTTATAAGAACATTTACGTGGTAGGTTCTCAGCAAAATCTACATTTTAACCAATGGTTTAAGGTCATTGAACTTATGGGCCACGAGTGGGCCAAAGATTGTATCCACGTACCTTTTGGAATGGTTGCATTAGAAGAAGGAACCATGTCTACTAGAAAGGGTAGAGTAGTTTTTTTGGAGGATGTACTTAAAAAAGCAGTAGAAAAGACTACGGAGATAATGAAAGAAAAGAATGCTAACTTAGAAAACTTAGAAGAAATTGCTAAGGCTGTAGGTATTGGGGCTGTCATGTTCCAAGAATTATCTAATAATAGAATTAAGGATTATACTTTCTCCTGGGATAGAACATTAAACTTTGAGGGGGAAACTGGTCCTTATGTACAATATAGTCATGCTAGAGCTTGTAGTGTACTTAGAAAGGCAAATATGGAAGTGAGTTCTAATATAGATTTCTCATTACTTGATGGTGCAGCCATAAGCTTATTAAAGACCATAGAACTATTCCCACAAATAGTTAAGGAAGCAGCTAGAAAAAATGAGCCTTCAATAGTAACTAGATATATTGTGGATGTGGCTCAAGACTTTAACAGTTTCTATCATGCAACACCAATACTTGTAGATGATGAAGAAACTAAGAAGGCTAGACTTACTGTTGTATATGCTGCAAAGGAAACTATTAAGAATGGTTTAGGCCTATTAGGAATAAAAGCACCTGTTAAGATGTAATTTAAAGAAGGAGGGATTAAATATGAGGTACGTTGGCAGTGTTTATAGACCTCCTAGTGAGGCTTATAGTTATATATTACAAGTTAGTATAGGTTGTTCCCATAATAAGTGTACATTTTGTAGTATGTATAAGGATAAGAACTTTAGAAAAAGAAATATAGATGAAATATTTGAAGATCTACAAATGGCTAGAAGTCACTATTCTCAAATAAGGAGAATATTTTTAGCTGACGGAAATGCCTTAGCATTGAAGACAGAAGATTTAAAGACAATTCTCCAAAAAATAAAGGAACTTTTTCCTGAGTGTGAAAGAATTGGAATATATTCTGCTCCAAAGGATATTCTAAGAAAAAGTGTAGAGGAGTTAAAGTCTTTAAAAGAATTAGGTATTGGTATTGCATACTTAGGTATAGAGTCAGGTAGTGATAAAATTCTAAAGAATATTAAAAAGGGCGTTACTAGTGATGAAATTGTTCAGGCCGGAAAGAAAATAATTGAAGCGGGAATTAAATTATCTGCCACTTTAATTTCAGGAATTGGCAGTGAAGAAAATCTTGAGAAACATGCCCTAGAATCTGCAAGGGTTATAAATGAAATTCAACCAGATTATGTGGGCTTACTTACCCTGTTAATACAAGAGGGAACAGAATTATATGATCAAGTTCACAATGGAGAATTTAAGTTGTTATCACCTCAAGAGGTTATGAAAGAAACTAAAATATTAATAGAGAACTTACACATAAGTGAAAAATGTGTATTTAGAAGTAACCATGCCTCAAACTATGTGTCTTTAGCAGGAACATTACCTGAAGACAAAGAAAATCTAATAAATATATTAGATGAAAATTTAAAAAGACCCTATGATGTGAAGGAAGAATTCTTTAGAAGGTTATAATATATGATAAAAGGGACAGATTGTAAAACAATCTGTCCCTTTAACTATTTTTCTAATAGACTTAGAAATTCTTCTTCGTTAGTTTCAGCTAAGGAGCATAATTGCCTTAGCATGCTATCCTTTAAATCTATAAAATCCTGATTATTTTTATTTTTTCCTGTATAATCAAGAGCTTCGATTATCATAAGAAGATCTCTTTTGTTAATTTCTTCAATAGCAATTTTATTAAATGTTTCCAAGAAAGTCACCATCCTAACATATTCTCTAAGGGTTTTTAGTAAAACTTGTATTCCTGTAATATAAGATAATTTGACAAAGTCATGTAGAAAATTTTGGAGTATAACAAAATTTTACCACGAATAGTGACAAAATCAAAAGGTTATTTAAAACTTTTAGGTTCTGTTTTATAATATACTCTTTTACTCCTATTTTTTATATCTAAAATTAAATCTACTACTTTTTTTATCTCATCCTTCATTAGGGTTAAATCTTCTTTGTCAATATTATAATAAAGATATAAATCCTCAAAGTATCTAACTATTTTTGTAAAGTCCTGATCCACACTCAAAAAATCTGGAAAATTCTTACTATTAGCAGCATTCCTAAATTGATCAATATCATTAGTAATGGCAGTAACCACTTCTTCTTCTTTTCTATATTGATTGATTAACATGGAGTAGGGCTTAACTCTCTCAAGGAGATATGTATTATCAGTACCACGATGATATAAGTAAACAATGCCTATTTTTCCTACTTTATATTTTACAAAAAACATTACTCCTTCAAAATCTATTATTTCGGCTCCAGTTTTCTTTAGTTGTTCCATACAAATTTCATGTCTTAATAATCTACTAGAAGCTAGGGTCATATGAATCACCTCACACTTATTTAGGTACATTTAAAAAATAAAACAGCCAGCTTACTTGTACTTTTGTTTATTTTATTAATCACATAAAACTTATTACTGCCTAATCTGACTACTTTATTTGTTAAATGTGCCTTAGTTATATTATACCATAAAAGAAATTTTCCACTCAGAATATTTAGAAAATAGACTTCCCTATGAAAAATAACCTTTGTGAACAAGTTTACATGTGTTATAATTTGAAGTTGTGATTAAAAAAGGCATAAAAGGTTGAAAATAATATTATTACATAGAGGAAAGGAAAGAATATATGAAAGTTTTACTTACTACACTTAGTGCAAAGTATGTCCATACTACTTTAGCCCTTAGATATCTTAAGACTTATGTTAAAAATGAATTTGAGAATGTATATATAGAAGAATATACTATAAACAATAAGATGGACTATATATTAGGAGAGATTTACAAGAAAAAATATGATATTGTATGTTTTTCTTGTTACATATGGAATATAGAAAAAACTTTGATTTTATGTAAAAATCTAAAAAAGGTAAATCCTAATATGAGAATAGCCCTAGGAGGTCCAGAGGTAAGTTTTGATCCCCAGAAGGTCATGGAAGAAAATCCATCTGTAGATTATATTATGTTTGGGGAAGGAGAAGAAACCTTTAAGGAGTTTTTAGGAA
This sequence comes from Anaeromicrobium sp., assembly GCF_025210435.1. Classification (GTDB taxonomy): domain Bacteria; phylum Bacillota; class Clostridia; order Peptostreptococcales; family Thermotaleaceae; genus Anaeromicrobium. Next base: position 4,272 of record NZ_JAOART010000063.1, on the reverse strand, counting down.
AACAAAGTAGAGGAGAATCCTTTGAACATGTACCTGGCATTGCATATAAAAAAGAGGGTAAAACATATGTGAATAATGAAAGAGCATTAATAAAGAATCTGGATTCAATTCCTTCACCCTATGATGATGATCTAAGTGAATATGAAAATAAAATAATATATTATGAAAGTTCTAGGGGATGTCCTTATAATTGTTCCTATTGTCTTTCGTCTACCATAAGGGGAGTAAGATTTTTTTCTATGGATAGAGTAAAGAGGGATCTTAGCATATTTATAAGGAATAATGTAAGACAGGTGAAGTTTGTAGATAGAACTTTTAATGCTAATAAAAAGCATAGTTTAGATATTATGAAATTCCTAAAAGAGAATGATAATGGATATACTAATTTTCATTTTGAAATAACGGCAGATTTAATAGATGGGGAAACTATGGAATTTTTAAAGGATGTAAGGGAAGGTCTATTTCAATTTGAAATAGGTGTTCAATCTACTAATGATGATACTATAAAAGAAATAGATAGAAATGTGAATTTTGAAAAATTAAGTAAGGTTGTAAAGATGGTATCAGGGTTTAAAAATACCCATCTACATCTAGATTTAATAGCGGGACTTCCCTTTGAAACCTATGATATATTTAAAAAATCCTTTGATGATGTATATAATTTGAGGCCAGAACAACTTCAACTAGGATTTTTAAAATTATTAAAGGGGTCTAGTATAAGGGTAAATGAAAAAAAACATGGTTACGTATATAAGGATGAGGCTCCTTATGAAATACTTAAAAATGATTATATGTCCTATGAGGATATTTTAAAGTTAAAGGATCTAGAAGAAATGGTAGAAATCTATTATAATTCTGGTCATTTGAAGCATAGTGTAGAATATATAGTTAAGAATTTTTATACTAGCCCCTTTGACTTTTATGAAGAACTAGGTCAGTATTGGCAGCTAGAGGGGTTATTCCATGTATCCCATAATAAACAAAAAATATATAAGATATTATTGGATTTTTACAATGAAAAAGTAAAGGAAAAGGTGGATTTGTTTGAAAATATCCTAAAATTTGATTATATGAGTCAACATAAGGGTAGCTTACCAAGCTTTTTCAAAAGAATATCTATAGATAATATGAGTGAAAGGATACATGATTTTTTACATGATGAAGAAAATATAATAAAATATCTAGGTCAATATGAAAAGGTGCAGGCTAAGAATATACTAAAAAAGATTGAAGTTATAAATTTTAATTATGATATTTTGTCATTAATAAATAAAGGGTATGAGAAGGACGTTGAAGAAAGTATAACAACAATATTGTTTGACTACGATAAAAAAACAAAAGTATTTGAAAAATCCATGTATTATAAAATTAAATTATAAAACTAAATTATAAAATATAGGGAGAGATTAGTATGATTGAAGATATGATAAATATCAATGGAAAGATAATTCCAGAAAGTCTAAAGAAATCTAAGGATAATTGGCCCGTATTATTTGTTGGATTAGTCTATTCTATTCTTTTAATATTTATGTTTAGTCTAGCCATGATATTTCGTATATTAGGAGGTATAATCATAGCTTTAGGCCAAAGTGCCATATTTTCCAATTATTTGTATTTGATAGAAAATGTAGTTGTGTATAATAGGACCAGATTAAATGAGTTTAAATACGGATTTAAAGCATATTTTTTAAAAGTATATGGAGTAGTATTTTTGTTTTGGTTTGTAGGATATACTATAGATTTGTTTTTTAGTCCTTTACTTAGAATTGGTATGGGAGGTTTGAGTTTAAAACTTATATTAGATTTAATAATATTAATTCTTTTAAACCCCCTACCAGAAGTGATTTATCAAAAACAATATGATATTTTAGGAAGTATACAATACTCTTTTGACTTTATAAGGGAAAATGCATTAGAGTGGTTTGTGCCTAATATTATTTTAGGGATTCTACTGTATTTGGCCATGGGGAAATTTTTAAGTATAAATAGTTTATTATCTGGTGGCATTTACATGAAGGCGGGTAATATTGTAGGATATATTTTAGGTCAAGTTGTTTTATTTTTTACTATGATATATAGGGGATTGTTATTTAAATTACTTAGCAATTCTTCTAGAAAAAAGAGAAAGTTCATGAGAAATATGTATTAACCCATATTATTTATGGAAAATTTGAAAGGGTGCAAGTAATTTTGACTTCTAAGGTTTTCATCAAGTTTGAGGGCATACCTATAAGGTACGTTGAGAATTTGATGGATGTCTTAGAATCAAAAGGACGCAGCAGAGTTTTAATTTTTCTATGAATAATATGGGATTAAGGTTCTAGGAGGAAATTATGGAAAAAAGGTTAGCACCATATTTGAAAGACAGATTAAATGACGTGGTATTTATAGAATTAAGAAAAGATATAGAAATGAAAAATGAACAGCTTAAAGGTTTAGAAAATATACAGATTCCCATGATGGTAGATGAAATGGGAGAAAGTATAAAGGATGGTAGTGCATCTAATGAAATTAAGGTAGCTAGCATGGCCAGGGGTATGATCTATGTAATAGGAATTGATTCTAATTTCATGTATAGTAATGAATATAGGAAATTTTTATATAAGTTTGATGAAAAAATTGAAGATTACATAATATATGAAGGTTTAAAATATGCGGATAATAAAAAGTTTCAAGAGGCTTTAATAACTTTTAGAGCTTTAGTCATATTAAATGATGAAAATATTAATGGATTATATAATTATGCTAGGGTATGTCAAGATTTATCAGAGGTTGTGGAAGATAAAAAATATAAGGGTGCCCTAAAGGATGAATGTATTGAGGCACTAGAGATAATCATTGAGAAATATCCAGATTTTGCACCAGCCTATTATCATTTAGGATTTAGATATGCAAATAAACAACTATTTAAAAAGGCCCAATTAACTTGGGAGGAATGTATGGAACTTGGAATAGATGATGAGAAGAAAAGTGAAATACTATTTAAGTTAAAAGAGTTAAAAGAACAAATACAATATGAAGAAGGTTATAGTTACATACTTAACAATAGACCAGAAGAAGGTTTAGATAAGTTGCTACCATTAGAAGAAAAGTATTCAGATTGGTGGAATCTATTATTTTTCATAGGTCTTGCCTATAGACAATTAAATAAACTGGATGAGGCTATTAAATATTTTGAAAAAATACTAAGTTTTAAACCACAGCAGGTGGATACATTAAATGAGTTAGGTCTTTGTTATGGATCAACAGGAGATTTTAATAAGGCAGAGAAAATGTTTAAAAAGGCTTTAGGTATTAGGGTAGAAGATAGTGAGATACTTTGTAATTTAGGTGTTTTATATATGAATTTTGGCGAAATAGATTTAGCAAAAGAATATATTAAAAAAGCCTATGATAGAAATGTGGAAGATCCTATCATTATAGAATGTATGAAAAGATTAGAATTGATTTAGGCATATGAAAGAAATAAACTAATTTATTTTTTGAATATGCCTAAGCATATAAATAATAAAGAAGTCATTAGGGGGAGACCTGATGGCTTCTTATTATAGATTTATAGATTTCTTCATTATAAACAAGCTTTATGTGTGCCTATTTCAGGAAACCATTGAAAATCTTTTCCACCCAAGTCCTTGTCACAAGCGAAAGTGTGAATCTTCGTATAAAGGTTCACGCGTCATGCCCAAGTAGCAGAGGATGTTGTGACGTTCCAGGGTTCCAAAGATTTTCAATGGTTTCCCTTATAGGCAAGTTACTATAATAAGAAGAGTTTAGTGTTCATAAATCTATATGGATGTTTTATGTATATAGAAGAAAGAAGAAGGATATAATAAATGTTGATGAATTTTCTTGTGAAAAAGTGTTGACAGGAGAAGTAAGAAATGATAGCATATATCATGTTGTTGGGAAAGACAAGAAGTGATGAGAAAAAAGTTCTTGACTTTGAAAAACAAAAATGATAAGATTTAATAGTCGTCGCAACGAGGCGACAAAACAAATTGAACTTTGAAAACTAAACAGTATAAGAATTTAAGCCAGCTTGAGTAATCAAATAAATGACTGGATAGGAATTGATTTGATTGCGAATTTTAAATATAACCTTTATTTAAGGTATAACGTTAATTTTTATAGAGTAGTCACAATAGTGACAAAAGATTTTCAATATATTTTGAGAGTTTGATCCTGGCTCAGGATGAACGCTGGCGGCGTGCCTAACACATGCAAGTCGAGCGAGAATTCTTTAGTTGATCTTTCGGGTGATTCTAAAGAAGG
>NZ_JAOART010000062.1 GCF_025210435.1 Anaeromicrobium sp. | reverse complement strand
ATCAGTTACATGTTGTGGAATGAATGAGCCTTTTTTATGCCAATCTCTTAATGTTTGAGGAGTTTTGCCTATTTCTTTAGCAAACTGACCTATTGAATAATACTTCATTAATTATCACCTCTATATAATGATAACAAATAATATAATATTATTCAATACATTTTTATAGATTTTTATAGATTCTACTTAACAGTTGCTAACCTCCCCATGTAAAATAAGAAATTAATTAAATCTAAATATGTTATTAAAGAAACTACATGATTAAATTCTACATTCTTGGGGAAAATCCTTTTTTAACATGTTAGCTATGACGAAAAAAAAGGAAATTTGTATAATTATGTAGAAATATATACGTATGAAAAGATCTGATACTACATAAGAACAGAAGGAGGATTGGAATTTTTTTATACTATGGATAAAATCATATTTCTAATAATTATATGTTTTTCTTTTTTGATTTTTTTCTTCACAATAACTTGTGAAAAACTGAATACAAACATTAGGGTCAGGGGAACTATGTTCTTTATACCATTTCTATTATGCTCTATTCCATTTGTATTTAATGAAAAGATTTATTTTTCTCAAATAGTATACATGGCTGAAGTTGTGTTAATGATCTCCATTAGTATGTCACTAATTTATAAATTTCGTAAAAATACCTATACAGTTGCACAAGGAATTATATTGATAGGAGCGATCTTATTAGGAATTATATTATACAGAATTCAATTAATAGGATTTTTTAATATATCCAGTATAATGAAAAGAATTTTTATAATTGCTATAATTTCCTTTAATATTCTTCTTGCAAATAAAGATGAGAAAATCTTTTCACAGGCTCTACTAAATTTATTAATAAGTGAAATTTTAATAATATTTGAAAGTATAAGAATTATTTCATATATATCAACTGTATTTAAGTGTATGGCATATTTTCATTTGTATATTTATTTTTTCAAAAAAGTTAATTTTACAAGTAGAAATAAAGAGAAAATCATAGAGAAGGAAAAAGGATTGTATAACAAATTTAGTAAGTTAGAATTTGAAAAGCAATTATTTTATATGAAACTTAAAAATGAAAGATTATTAAACCTGGCTCAGAGGGACGAACTTACCCAGGCCTATAATAAGAGAACCATATTAGACATTATTGAAAAATCCATTAAATCGAGAAAAAGGTTTTCTGTTTTAATGTATGATATAGACAACTTTAAAAAAATAAATGATGTATATGGCCATATAACAGGAGATAAGGCCATTAAAAATCTCGCACAAATTAGTAAGAGAAGTATAAGGGATGTAGATTCACTAGGTAGATATGGGGGAGATGAGTTTATAATAGTGCTACCAGACATATCCCACAAGGGTGCCATCCATGTGGCAGAAAGACTAAGGGATAATGTAAGCTGTGATAGTATACCAAGGTTTACTGTATCCATAGGAATTGCTTCTTATCCCAATGATGGAAAAACAGGGGATGAACTCATTGAAATAGCTGATAAGGGACTTTATATGTCAAAGGAAAAGGGGAAAAATGCCCTATCCCATGGAAGGATAATGTGAAAAAAATATATATGATATAATTTCATTGAGGTACAAGTATCAAAAAATATAAGGTGTGCCAGTGAAAAGGTGATAAAATGGGTAATTTTATAAAGATATCCGTAAGGGGATTAGTTGAATATGTATTAAGACGAGGTAGTATAGATTCTACCTTTGTTGGAACGAGCGTCCTTTTAGATGGAGTTCGTGCCCATCAAAAGATTCAGAGTGAGCAAGGGGATAATTATGAAAGTGAAGTATCTTTAAAGATGGATATATCTTATAAGGATTCCTTTTTTAAGATAGAAGGACGCTGTGATGGAATAATCAAGGAAGATGTAATTATTATAGATGAGATAAAGTCCACAAGGAGAGATCTTGAGTATATACAAGAAGATCACAATGAGGTATATTGGGGACAGGGAAAAGTTTATGCTTATATGTATGCTAAGGAAAATAATATTGAAAATATAAAGGTTCAATTAACCTATATGAATATAAATACACAAGAGGAAAAGAGATTCATAAAGGAATTTACTATAGATGAATTAGAAGAGTTTATTTATTATCTACTAGAAGAATATAAAATATATGCAGATCTTAGGATGGATATGGAAGAAAAGAGGGAAAATACCATTAAGGATTTAGAATTTCCATTCCCATCCTATAGGAAGGGTCAAAGGGAACTAGCCGTTAGTATTTATAAGACCATAAGAAATGAAAAAAGAATATTTGCAAAGGCTCCCACGGGAACGGGGAAAACCATATCCACATTATTCCCAGCCATAAAGGCATTAGGTGAAAATAAGATAGAAAAGATTATATATTTAACTGCTAAGACCATAACTAAAAAGGTGGCAGAGGAAACCTTAAATATATTATTAAGTAAGGGCCTAATTTGCAAAAGTGTAACTATTACGGCTAAGGAAAAAATTTGCTTTATGGATGAAGTGAATTGTAATAAGGAACACTGTCCCTATGCAGATGGATACTATAATAAGTTAAATAGGGCTATCATAGATATATTTGAAAATGAAAATATGATGGACAGGGAAACTATAGAAAAATATAGTGAGAAACATGGGGTTTGTCCCTTTGAATTTTCACTAGATTTATCACTATTATGTCCCATAGTAATCTGTGACTATAATTATTTTTTTGATCCTAGGGCATCCTTAAAGAGATTAAATGAAGAAAATAAAAACTCCTATGGAGTTTTAATAGACGAGGCCCATAATCTGGTGGATAGATCTAGAGAAATGTTTTCTGCCTCTTTAAATAAATCGGAGTTTTTAAATTTAAAGAGAAAGTTTAAAAACAAGGACAAGGATATACATAGACATTTGAATAAAATAAATTCCTATATGATAGATTTGAGAAAGGAAAGGGATGAAAAATCCTTTACTAAAAAGGAGAAACCAAAGGATATTAATAGATTTTTAAATGGATTTATAAGTAAAGCTGAAAAGTGGCTTATGGATAACAAGGGAGATGAAGATTATAAGGAAGCATTAGACTTATATTTTAATTGTAACTCCTTTGTGAGAATACTAAAGTTATACGATGAAAGATATATAACCTATGTGGAGAAAAATAAAAGTGAAGTTACTTTGAAGTTATTTTGCCTAGATCCATCCCATTTGTTAAGGGAAATCACTAAAAATAATAGGGCCACCATATTTTTTTCAGCCACATTATCTCCCATGAAATATTATAGGGAAGTACTGGGTTCAGATGAGGAAGATTATAATGTAATGTTGCCATCACCCTTTAATAGGGATAATATAAAGGTATACATAAATAGAGTTTCCACAAGATATAAGGATAGGGAAAATACTTATGAAAAAATAGTAAATACTATAAGTGATACCATAAATAATGAAACTGGAAATACCCTAATATTTTTTCCGTCCTATAGTTATATGTATAGGATCTATGAGATTTTCATAGAAAAGCATGGTCATATGAATATTATAGTTCAGGACAATCACATGAGTGAAGAGGAAAGGGAAGAGTTTTTAGAGGAATTTAGTAAGGATGAAAGGGTCATAGGTTTTGCCGTATTAGGAGGAATCTTTTCTGAGGGTATAGATTTAAGGGGAGAAAAACTAGAAGGGGTCATAATCGTAGGAGTGGGACTTCCGCAAGTTTGTTTTGAAAGGAATATTATTAAGGAATATTATGATGAAAATAATAAATGGGGATATGATTATTCCTATGTATATCCAGGAATGAATAAGGTTTTGCAAGCTGGAGGAAGGCTCATTCGTACTGAAAGGGACAAGGGATTTTTACTTTTAATGGATGACAGATTTTTAACTAGTAAGTATCAGAATATGATCCCCTATGAATGGAAAAACTTTAAAATAGTATAGATTTAAGGTTAGCAGTATATGGTTTACTATATAAACCCTTTATTAAAAAAAATTTCCATGTTATAATGAGTAGAAATTTAAGAATAAAAAGGAGACATTTATGATAGAGTTAGGTAAAATACAAAAGTTAGAGGTACTAAGGGATACATCTGTTGGTATGTATTTAAATGCTAAAGATGAACTAGATGATACGGGAGTACTTCTTCCTACAAAGCAGATTCCAGAGGGAACTGAAATTGGTGATGAGATAGAAGTATTTGTATACAGAGATTCAAAGGATAGAATAATTTGTACAACTAATCGTCCAAAGCTTACACTAGGGCAGATGGAATATTTAGAGGTGGTTGATACTTCTAAAATTGGAGCTTTCCTAGATTGGGGCCTTGAAAAGGATTTGTTCTTGCCATTTAAAGAGATGACTAACAAGGTTATAAAGGGAAGAAAGTATTTGGTTAGTTTATATATAGACAAAAGTGATAGACTTTCTGCCACCATGCATATAGGTGATTTTCTAGAGTTAGAAGGTCCTTTTAATCCAGGAGAAAAGGTAGATGGAATTATCTATGAGGTAACAAGGGAGAGAGCCTTAGTTGCCATAGATAGGAAATATCACGGAATCATATTAGGTCAAGATTTATATGGAGACTTTAGATGTGGTAATGAAATAAATGGTAGGGTAGTGGAAACTAGAAAAGACGGAAAGATTAGACTAAGTCTTAAAAAGTTAGCATTTAAGCAAATGGGAACGGATGCAGATATCATATTAGAAAGATTAAAGGAATATGGTGGAACCTTATATCTACATGATAAAAGTGATCCAGAGCATATTAAGGATGAGCTAATGATGAGTAAAAAGGCATTTAAAAGAGCTGTAGGAAAGCTTTTGAAGGAGAATAAGATAGAGTTTATTGAAGGTGGAATGAAGTTAAAATAGTAGTTAGTGTAAGGCAGTCATAGGGCTGTCTTATTTTTGTGTCATTTTATAAAGGAAACTGTAAGGATAAATAGAATATTAACTAGGGGGGATATAATCAATTATAAAAGGGGGAATAGGTATGAACATACCAGAAAAGTTAAGTTTAGGAAATTTTCCAACTAGGATAGAACCCTTAGAAAGATTATCAAAAGTATTAGGTGGACCTAATATATATATAAAAAGGGATGACCAAACGGGTATTGAAGTATCTGGTAATAAGGTGAGAAAACTTGAATTTGCAGTTAAAGAGGCCATAGATAGGGGATGTGATACCCTAATTACCTGTGGTGGTGTTCAGTCTAATCATTGTAGGGCCACAGCAGCAGTGGCTGCAAAGCTAGGCCTTAAGTGTTATTTAGTACTAAAGGGAAGTGAAGGTGAGGATTTAGATGGTAATTATTTCTTAGATAAATTATTGGGAGCTAAAATTAAGTTCATAAGTAAAGAAGAATATCAATATGATAGGGAAGAAATAATTAATAGCTTAAAAAAGAATCTAGAGAATAATGGATATAAACCATACATAATTCCCATGGGTGCTTCTAATGGGATAGGAAACTTTGGATATTTTAATTGTATGAAGGAAATTGAAGATCAAGAAAAGGAATTGGGAATAGATTTTGATGCAGTAGTTGTGGCGGTAGGTTCTGGTGGTACCTATGGAGGATTACTGTTATATAATAAATATAAAAATAGGGATTCTAAAGTATATGGTATAAACATATGTGACAATGCCTACCACTTTAAAAAAGTGATTAAGGAAATTATAGATGAAAGCTTAGAGTATGTGGAAGAACAAATAGATATTAGTGAAGATGATATAAACATTATAGATGGATATCCAGGCCTTGGATATGCCATTAGCCAGGATGAAGAATTGGAGTTTATAAAGTATCTAGCAAGGCTAGAGGGGGTAATACTAGACCCTGTTTACACGGGAAAGGCCATGTATGGACTTGCTAAGGAAATAAAAGAAGGAAATTTGAGGGAACACAAAAATATATTATTTATCCACACAGGTGGTTTATTTGGTATATTTCCTAAAAGGAATATGATGAAGTTATAAAGGATATGATAAATTCATATCCTTTGTTTAGGCATATTCAAAAAATAAATTAGTCATTTCACTGGTTATTTTAATTATTTTCTTCGTTATGGAATCGCTTGCATATGTTCAATATGCTCGCTCACCATGCCTTGAAAATAATCTAAATTCCTCAGGAAATTGACTAGTTTATTTTTTCATATGCCTTATTTTTATTTAAGGTTGTTATATGTTCAATAAAATGTTATATTTATAAGGTTGATAACAAAGAAGGGACGATTGATTTAATATGGCTAAAAAGAAAATAATGAATATAGCAGTAATGGCCCATGTTGATGCAGGAAAATCTACTTTAGTAGATGCATTACTTAGCCAAAGTGGAGTGTTTAGAGCAAATGAAGAAGTAGTAGACTGTATTATGGATAGTAATGACATTGAGAGAGAACGTGGAATTACAATCTATTCAAAAAACTGTGCAATAGAGCATAATGACATTAAGATAAATATAGTAGATACACCAGGACATGCTGATTTCTCATCAGAAGTTGAGCGTATTATAAAGACAGTAGATACGGCAATATTATTAGTAGATTCTAGTGAAGGACCAATGCCTCAAACTAGATTTGTATTAAAAAAGGCATTAGAAAGAGGTCTTAAACCAATCCTATTCATAAATAAGATTGATAAGAAGGATCAAAGGGCAGAGGAAGTTGTGGATATGACTTTTGATTTATTTGCAGAATTAGATGCAAATGAAGAGCAATTAGATTTCCCAATCGTTTATGGAATAGCTAAAGAGGGAATAGCTAAAAGGGAAATGGAAGATGAAAGTAATGATTTAAGTCCATTATTTGATCTTTTAGAAGAGCATGTGGATATTTATGAAGATAGGGACGATGATGATCTTCAATTACAGATTTGTTCTCTAGCTTATGATGATTATATAGGAAGACTAGGAATTGGTAGGGTAACTAGTGGTACTATAAAATCTGGAGCTACTCTATCCGTTTGTAAGCGTGATGGAAGTGTAGTAAATGGAAGAATAGCTAAATTATTCGTATACGAAGGTTTAAATAGAGTAGAGAAGAAGGAAGCTAAGAGTGGAGATATGGTAGTTATTGCTGGAATCAGTGATATATCCATAGGTGAGACTATCTGCGATAAGGATAAGCCAAAGCCAATGGAAATGATAGAAATACAGGAACCTACCCTAGCTATGAACTTCATAGTAAATGATTCACCTTTTGCTGGTAAGAGTGGAAAGTATGTTACTACAAGACATATTAAGGCAAGACTAGAAAAAGAATTAGAAGTAAATGTAGGTCTTAGAGTAGAAATGTTAGAAAGTCAAGATGGATACAAAGTATCTGGTCGTGGAGAACTTCACTTATCCATATTACTTGAAAATATGAGAAGAGAAGGATACGAAGTATCCGTATCTAAGCCAGAAGTATTAATGCAAAGAATAGATGGACAATTAAATGAGCCTATTGAGAGGGTAATTATAAATGTGCCTGATGATTATTCTGGAACTGTAATATCAAGATTAAATACTAGAAAAGGTATGCTTGAATTTATGGAAACGGATAACGGATATACTAGAATTGAATTCCTAGTACCAACAAGAGGATTACTTGGATACAGAAGTCAGTTCATAAATGATACTCGTGGAGAAGGAACTATAGTAAGGTCTTTCGAAAAATATGAGCCTTACAAAGGGGAAATTCCAGGTAGAACTAATGGTGTATTAGTATCTCAAGTAAAGGGAGCTACCATGTCTTATGCATTATATAATTTAAGTGATAGGGCAACTATTTTTGTAAATCCTGCTGTAGATGTATACGAAGGTATGATTGTGGGAATGAACAGTAGAAAGGATGATATGGTAGTAAATCCTTGTAAAAATAAAAAGCAAACTAACGTACGTGCTTCTGGTTCTGACGATGCTATAAAATTAGTTAAAGCTAAAGAATTTACTTTAGAGGAAGCATTAGAATTTATTGAAGAGGATGAACTAGTAGAAATTACTCCAGATTCAATAAGACTTAGAAAGAAAATATTAAATGAAAATGATAGAATAAAGGCTATGAGAAAAAATAGCTAATAAATAATATGTCTATTTAAGGCCTTAGAAATTAGGAATCTATACATTAAACTAATAAAAAAGGCAAAAGACAAGAAAAACCGCCATACTCTAGTGATTCACTAGAGTATGGCGGTTTTGTTTTCATTCTTTTCTAGACTACTTTGTTTGCATTGGTTGATGCATTGATTGATGGATTGGATCTGTACTTATAGTTGCTCTTTGTCTTGTGAATTTTTCAGCTTTTGGGCATCTTATTTCAACAACGCCACTTTCATAGTTAGCATCGATAGATTCTGCTCTAATGCTTGTTGGAAGGGCAACAGTTCTATTTAATACAACACTTTCATTGCCTGCCCATGCAGTACCAGAAATTGTAACAGAATTTTCAGTTACATTTAAGTTAATATTGTTTATTCCAAGATTAGAAACACTTGCAGTAACAACTACATCACTTGAAGTTTCAGAAATATCTATACCAGGTTGAATCATTCTGCTTCCAGCAAGACAAGTATTTGAATGAGGCCATGATCCACTTAAAACTTGATTATAATTACTTGCTGAAACAATTGGATTAAGTTGTCCTTGTCCCATGAAATTATAATTAGAGTTAATATTGCTTTCAAATTGTCCTGAATGCATTTGGTTTAGATTTTGAGCAGTTATACTGTTTAATCCGTAATTATCCATAGGGTTTACATTTGTACTAGGGATCAAGCTATAAGATACAGTAGTACCAATATTAGAAAAAGTTCTTGATACAGGAGTGAAACGTAATTGATTTGAAGCTGCTCTTAATTGTGGTTGATTTGCATTTAACATAAAAATGCCTCCTTAAATTTAATTTCTTTTTTCTTAATTAACATCCAAAACTATTATCAGCTTAGAGGGTCATATTTATTCATCCCATTATAAGAAAATATATTTTTTTTAATAAGAATATTTAATATTGTAAGTTCAAATAATATTTCTATTCTATAAATAGTAAAGAGATTGTAAAATGAGTTTCTAATTTTTTTTGTATTTTATCCTTAACTATTATTAGTCAATTATGAATTCAACCTATATGAAGTTATGGATAAGATAATCATTGTACATTTTGTAGCTTATTCATACAAATACCTAAGGAAAGGAATGTCTCTAATTATGGATTTTCAGGAGAAAAAAGAGTATCTAAAAGAAATATCCCGCATAAGAAAGTCTAATGTAATTTGTTATATAAGTGGAGATAGAAATAATGTGAGTACGAGAATAGCACCAGATATTATTCCAATATTTCATGAACACCTAGAAAGAATAGGTAATTCAGATAAAATTGATTTAGTCCTATTTTCAAAAGGTGGCGATGTATTGACGGCCTTAAGGTTGGTTCAACTATTATATGAATATACAAATAATTTTTCAGTTTTAATACCCTTTAAATCATATAGTGCAGGAACTCTAGTGGCATTAGGTGCTTCTGAAATAGTGATGACAAAAATGGCAGAACTAAGCCCTATTGACCCAAATGTTACTAGTGTATTTAATCCTCAGGATCCTAATAACCCTTCAGCCAAAATACCTATAAGTGTTGAGGATGTATACTCTTTTATTACAGTGGCCAAAGAAATAATCCCCGTGAGAAGCGAAGAGTGTTTAACTAGAGTATTCTCTCATCTCATAGATTCTGTTCATCCTTTAGCAATAGGTACTATTCATAGGACATATTCATTAATCAGATCAGTTGCAAAAAAGCTTCTTTTACTTCACATGGATGAAAATGAAGAAGAAAAAATCAACAAAATTATAGATAATCTTACTCAACAATTATTTTCCCACAGTTATATGATAACTAGAAGGGAAGCTAAAGAAGATATAAAACTTCCAGTAACTTTCAGTAGCGGCGAATTAGAAAGCATTATTTGGAATTTATACAAGAGTTATGAAAGTGAACTACTTTTAGAAAAAACCTTTATACCAGAAGAAAATGCAGACATGAATGGAAGATTTGCAGTGTGCTGCGGAATAATAGATAGCTTAAGTAGAACGGATGGATATACTTTTGAAGGAGTAATACAGAGACATCATGATCCAGGCGTGGCTAATAATATTAATATACTCCATCAAGGGTGGAAAAAGTTATGGGAGGAGAGAAAATAATGGATCATAATAGGAAAAACTATATAAGAATTAGCAAAGAGTCAGGATGTATAATAAGTAATTACAATATTGAAAATTATGATGAACAGGATGTTGTAATACCCTATGATACAAAATACAAAAGTGGAGAGTTTAGAATGCCTAGAAAAAGGGGTAGCTACACTAATAATATTGACCATAACCTTTAGGATGTAACCAAACTTTTAATGGAAAGGGGTGTGGGTAGGCCTATATTATGAACATGGAAATGAAAAGCACCTGAATGTATATCCAGGTGCTCTATTTTTTATTGAAAATATTCACCATGGGTACCAAGGGGAATAGCATATGGGACATATGCTCTGGCAATTTCACAAAAGGAAATTCCATCAAGGATCAGTAAATAGCTATGCTGTTTTATTGTATCAAGGACTAAAGAAAAGATAATTCCATCATCTTCTTTAGAAGAACCTGGCCTTGGAACAAATACAGGTTCGCCAGGAAGATTATTTTCTTTGTACCAGTATTTACATGAACTACTATTAATAGAAAACTTAACTAATCTAAGGGGAAAGCCATTAGAATTATGAGGATTTACACCATATATGTAGTTGTAACTTTTAGTACTATAATTTCTGTAGTTTATCCTAGGAAACTCAAGGGAATTTTTTAATAGGACATGACTTGTGATTCTATTGTTATTTAAATCTAGGCAATATCGTTTCATTTGTGGAATTGGAATTGAAAAATTACCTCCACGTAATTTATCTAGATACATGGATTTAATAATGGATGGGTCTTCATATGAAATCATATCAAGGATAATATTTCCCTTCTCTTCAAAGGCATTCACATGGTGAAAGGCAAAAAAAGGTTCTGTCTTGAAATTACCAACCAGTTTACCACTATTTTTATCTATTAGAAGAAAGGTTGTACCATGTTCTGGCTTCCAAAATAGATTATCTATAAAGGGAGTACCAGTTAGGAATAATCTAAAGGGGTCTATAAAAAGTGGAAACTCACTTAGAATAATATAGTTTTTGGTCATACCAAAACTATGCATATAAGCTGGCCTTTTTACGGGAATAGATGAAAGTATATTCCTTTTAATAGAACCACCTTTAATTGTGTAGATATTATAGGTACTTTTCATGGAAAAATTAGTTATATAATTAATTAGTTGGTTATTGTGGTAGTCAAATTTAGGGTGAGCTGTTGTCAAATGTCCCCTTATCTTATCATCATAGTGAAATGGCCCTAATGTGTCTAAAGTATGAAGATCAAATTCAAGGCGAGGAGGAGTCTCTGTCATGGCAATATGGCTTTTTCCTATTTTTGTAACATTAACACTGGCATTATCTGTGAAATGCCTAGTGGCATTTAAAAATATCCTATGGCCTAAGGGAAATTTAGGAATAGTAGCAAATTCAGCATATACAATTTTTCCTTTTTTTAATGAACTTTCAAAGGAATGGCCCCGTAGAAATTTATTAGTGTATGAAATTTTTTTATTTTCAAAGGAGAATTTATGAAGCATGGCTAAACCATCAAATAGGTGGTTATACTTTTCTTTTTCCACATGAAATTTTGATGGGCCATTGCGAACTAAAGTACCTGAAAGCCATTTTGGTATGGTTCCTTTCACTTGAAGGAATTTATTTTCAATCTCTTTGGTAAAGGTTTCAAAGCCTTCTTCTACATTTATTTTCATAAAATATACTTATAAACCCCCTGATCATTTTTTTATTGTAGCTTTTGTATATAGATTTATGGTTTATAAACTTGCTTTATGTGAGCCTATTTCAGGAAAATATATTGAAAATCTTTTCCACCCAAGTCCTTGTCACAAGCGAAAGTGTGAATCTTCGTATATAGGTTCACGTGTCATGTTGGAGTAGCATAGGATGTTGTGACGTTCCAGGGTTCCAAAGATTT
>NZ_JAOART010000004.1 GCF_025210435.1 Anaeromicrobium sp. | reverse complement strand
AGCTGTTAGCTGTTAGCTGTTAGCTGTTTCGATTGTGGCATTTTAACTATGGCTTGTCAAGTTTTCTACTGCTATCCGCTAACTGCATACTGCTAACTTTCTCTTTAATATTTTTCACTTCTATTTTTATCTTTATACAACATAAAAACCTAGACCATTGGTCTAGGTTTATTATATTTATCTATCTTTCATAGTAACTAGCAAACGAGCTTTTGCACGTCTAATTGCATTTCTAGCTCTTTTTTTATCTATATTCTCATCAGAACTATCTAGGTTTTTCTCGGCTCTTTTTAAAGCTTCCTCAGCCCTTTTAACATCAATTTCATCTGGCCATTCACATGCATCTGCCACAATGGTAGTCTTTTCAGTTTTAACTTGAATAAACCCACCAGAACAAGCAGCTTCCTTGAATTTCCCCTCTTGTTTTATCTTAACAACACCTGGTGCCAAAGGACTTACCGTATGCATATGGTCTTTTAAAATACCTAAATCTCCACTTACAGTTCTAACTACTATTTCTTCAACTTCACCCTCAAAGAAATCGCGCTCAGGGGTTACTATTTCTAGCTTAAATGTAGAAGCCATTTCTTCACCTCCTAAAAAGACAAATGAACTTGCCCTCTAGCTCTCTTTCTTAGCTTTTTCTACAGCTTCGTCTATAGTTCCCACATAAAGGAAAGCAGACTCTGGTAAATCGTCGTGCTTACCATCTAAGATTTCAGTAAATCCTCTGATAGTTTCTTTGATAGGTACATATTTACCTTCCATACCAGTAAACTGCTCAGCAACTGAGAATGGTTGAGATAAGAATCTTTGTATTCTTCTAGCACGAGCTACTATTAACTTATCTTCATCAGTTAATTCGTCCATACCTAATATGGCTATAATATCTTGAAGTTCCTTATATCTTTGTAAAACTTCCTGAACTCTACGGGCAATAGTGTAGTGTTCTTCTCCAACTGTTGCTGGGTCCATAATTCTAGATGTGGAATCTAGTGGATCCACGGCTGGATAAATACCTAGGGACGCTATATCTCTAGATAATACAGTTTTTGCATCTAAGTGGGCAAATGTTGTAGCAGGAGCCGGGTCAGTTAAGTCATCAGCCGGTACGTATACTGCTTGAACAGATGTGATAGAACCTTTCTTAGTAGAAGTGATTCTCTCTTGTAGGGCACCCATCTCAGTAGCTAGTGTTGGTTGGTAACCAACGGCAGAAGGTATACGTCCAAGTAGGGCTGATACCTCTGAACCTGCTTGTGTGAAACGGAATATATTATCTATGAATAGAAGTACGTCTTGTCCTTCTCTATCTCTAAAATATTCAGCCATAGTAAGACCTGTTAATGCAACACGCATCCTAGATCCTGGAGGCTCATTCATCTGACCGAAAACTAGAGCAGTTTTATCAATAACTCCAGAATCAATCATCTCATGGTAAAGGTCATTACCTTCCCTTGTTCTTTCACCAACTCCGGCAAATACCGAAAGTCCACCATGTTGTTTTGCTATATTGTTAATAAGCTCCATGATAAGTACTGTCTTACCAACTCCAGCTCCTCCAAATAGACCGATCTTACCACCCTTAACGTAAGGTGCAAGTAAATCAACTACTTTTATACCCGTCTCAAATAATTGAGATGAAGTATCCTGTTCTTCAAAAGGAGGGGCCTCTCTATGAATAGGGAACTTTTCCTCTGAACCTACATCTCCCTTTTCATCTATAGCCTCGCCTAATACATTAAATAATCTTCCTAAAGTCTTTTGTCCTACAGGTACAGAAATTGGCGCTCCCGTATTAATTGCGTCTACTCCCCTTGTAAGACCATCAGTAGATGACATGGAAATACATCTTACAGTGTCATCTCCCACGTGTTGAGCAACTTCAGCAACGATTTTTTTTCCATTTAAATCTATTTCAATGGCATTTAGAAGCTCTGGTAAATTATCCGATTCAAATTTAATATCTAGTACAGGTCCGATAATTTGAATAACCTTACCTACATTATTAGCCATCTCAACTCACATCCTTTCTGTGAATATTGTTATCCATTCTTATTTCAACGCTTCTGCTCCTCCTACGATTTCTGCAATTTCTTGAGTTATCGCAGCCTGACGAGCTCTGTTGTAAGTTAGAGTAAGCTTATCAATCATTTCCTCTGCATTGTCAGTGGCATTTTCCATGGCAATTCTTCTTGCCGCTTGTTCACTGGCAGAAGACTCAGCCAATGCACCGTATAAACTACTCTCTATATATTTAGGTATGATGTAATCAAGTAATACTGCTGGTGAAGGTTCGTATGAAACATATTCATAATCATCAGTTGTATCTACTTTTTCATTTCCATCACTACTAAAAGGAAGTAGTTTTATCATGTCTGGTTCTTGATTTAATGTGCTCACAAATTGAGTGTACACTAAATACACTTCATCTACCATTTCCTTTTCATACAACTTAAGAGCTAATGAGCTAATTTTCTTAGCATGAGCATAAGTTGGCTTTTCTGATATTCCTATAAACTCTCCATCTATATCGTACTTTTTATTTCTAAAATAATCACGAGCCTTAGAACCAATAGTTATGACAGATACCTCATTCTTACCTTCCATACTCTCCAATGTTTTCTTTATAGCATTAATATTATACCCACCGCAAAGACCTCTGTCTGCAGTAATTACAATATAACCAGTTTTCTTCACTTCCCTAGCCTTAGTATACTTATGATTTAAGTCAGTAGCACTAGAAAATATATCTTGAACTGTTTCTTTTACCGTATGAAAATAAGGTTTTATCTTATCTGCCCTTTCTCTGGCACGTCTTAATTTTGACGTAGATACTAATTCCATAGCCTTAGTAATTTGCTTAGTACTATTTACACTTCGTATTCTACGCTTAATATCACGCATGCTTGCCATCTTCTCACCTCCAGCTCTACAGGGTTTTACATACTATTATCTATTCTTCTACTTTAAATAGGCCTTTAAATTCTTCTATGGCTGCCTTTAATTTTTCTTCTATTTCACTAGATAAATTACCCGTAGACTTGATAGTGTTTCCAATTTCATCATGGTTTTCATCCATAAACTTTAAAAATTCTGCTTCAAATCTCTTTATCTCACTAACAGGAAGATCTCTTAGGTACTTATTTACAGCAGCATAAATAATCATAACTTGGTGTTCTACCTTCATAGGCTCATATTGTGGCTGCTTTAATACTTCCATTAATCTTTCACCCTGTGCAAGTCTCTCTTGTGTATCGCGATCAAGGTCAGAACCAAACTGAGCAAAGGATGCAAGTTCTCTATATTGAGCAAGCTCTAATCTTATCTTACCAGCAACTTTTTTCATGGCCTTAATTTGAGCATCCCCACCAACCCTTGATACGGAAATACCAGAGTTAACAGCTGGACGTTGCCCTGCATAGAATAATTCTGATTCTAGGAATATCTGACCATCTGTAATAGAGATTACGTTAGTCGGAATATATGCCGAAACATCTCCTGCTTGTGTTTCAATCAGTGGAAGGGCTGTTAAAGATCCTCCACCTAATTTATCACTAAGCTTTGCAGCTCTTTCTAGTAATCTTGAATGTAAGTAGAATACATCTCCAGGATATGCTTCTCTTCCTGGTGGACGACGAAGTAATAATGACATGGCACGATATGCAACGGCATGCTTAGATAAATCATCATATATTACTAATACATCCTTACCTTGGTGCATAAACTCTTCTCCCATGGCACACCCTGCATAAGGAGCTATATATTGAAGTGGAGCTAGTTCACTGGCAGTAGCAGACACTACTATGGTATAATCCATTGCTCCATTATCTTCTAGAGTTTTTACTATTTGGGCAACAGTAGATTTCTTTTGTCCAATAGCAACATATATACAAATAACATTTTCTTTCTTTTGATTAATGATAGTATCCACTGCTACGGCAGTTTTACCCGTTTCACGGTCTCCGATTATTAACTCACGTTGACCACGTCCAATTGGAATCATAGAATCTATAGCCTTGATTCCCGTTTGTAATGGTTGATGTACTGATTTTCTTTCAATAACACCTGGTGCTGCAGTTTCTACTGGTCTGTATTTGTCAGTTTTAATAGGTCCCTTTCCGTCAATTCCTTGACCTAGGGAATTTACAACTCTTCCTAAAAGACTATCTCCAACAGGAACTTCTACAATCCTTCCCGTTTGCTTTACAACGTCACCTTCTTTAATGTTCGCATCAGATCCCATTAAAACGCAACCTATATTATCCTCTTCTAAGTTAAGAGCCATTCCGTAAATTCCACCTGGGAATTCTAAAAGTTCTCCTGCCATACACTTTTCAAGACCGTGAATTCTTGCAATACCGTCTCCTACCTGAATAACAGTTCCAACATCTTTAACTTCTAATTTACTTTCATATCTTTTAATCTGCTCTTTTATAATCGAGCTGATTTCTTCAGGTCTAAGGTTCACTATGTATCACCCCTATCAGCTTATACTATTATTTGTGCAAGTTCTTCAGCTAGGTTATCTAAACGATTCTTAATAGTATCATCAAATACCTTGTCTCCTACTCTCACACGTATTCCACCCATTATGGATGGATCCACATTATTTTCCAACTTAACCTTTTTATTTGTTACAATAGATAATTTTTCTTCTAATTTCTTTAATGTGTCATTATCTAACTTGATGGCACTATCCACAAGACCATCTACAATTCCATAATATTCATTTGCCATTTTCTCATAGGCTTTTACTATATCATAGAACTTATTTATTCTTCTTTTATCTAATAATACCTTAATAAAATTAACTATTTCTTCACTTACATTACCTTTGAAAATATTATCAGTTATTACCTTTTTTTCTTCCTTGTTTATCTTAGGAGTTTTGTATAATCTAAAAAGATCTTCATTTTCATCAAATGATTTTCTAATAAAATTTAACTCTTCTAAAAATTTGTCTATACTTTTACCTTCAAGTCCTACATCATAAAGGGCCTGAGCATAGGTTTTTGCTACTAATTCTGCCATGAGCTATCCCCTACCTCATCAATAAAATTCTCTATCAATTCTTTATGAGTATTTTCATTAAGTTCCTTATTTAAAACTTTAGAAGTAGCCGCAACAACTAATGAAGAAATAGAATCCTTAATCTCAGCTGTAGCCTTTTGCTTTTCCCTTTCGATTTCAACTTCAGCTTTATCCATTCTTCTTCTAGCCTCAACTTGCGCTTCCTTTACAATTTCATCATACTTAACTTGAGCAACTTTAGTTTTTTCCCTTATAATTTGTCTACCTTCTTCTTGCACATTAGAAAGTTTATTCTTATAATCACTTAAAAGTTCCTCAGCTTGTCTGTTTTTATCTTCCGCTTTCTTTATACTCGATTCTATTTCGTTTGTTCTATTATTCATAAATTCAGAAACTGGCTTAAATAATAATTTCTTCATAACCCAGAATAGAATCAAAAAGTTCACCACTTGAAAAGCGGCAGTCCAACTAAGTTCGACTAATCCAGCTTTCATAACCATATATTGCTGCCTCCCTTCATTTTAAGCTAATCCATTTTTGTGAATTATAATAATCCTACTAATGGATTTGCAAATAATAAAATTAAGGCAATAATTAATCCATAAATACCAGTTGTCTCTGCAACAGCAGCTCCAAGTAACATAGTTTTAATAATATCTCCTTGTGCCTCTGGTTGTCTTCCAACTCCCTCTGCACCTTTACCTGCAGCATATCCCTGCCCGATTCCAGGTCCAATACCCGCTATCATTGCTAATCCTGCTCCGATTGCTGAACATGCTAATATTAACGCTTTTCCTGTAATAGGTTCCATAATAAAATTCCTCCTTCATTATTGAAAAAACATATTCATCTCTTTGTTTTTGATTTAGTCTTTAGGGTCTATACCCCTAACATGTGTTTTTCTACATTAATTTAATAAGTGGGTTTGCAAACATTAATATGAGTGCAACTATAAGGGCATAAATACCTGTAGTCTGAGCCACAGCCTGACCTAAAATCATAGTCTTTAATATGCCTGATTTTTGTTTAGGTCTTCTTCCAACACCTTCTGCACCTTTACCAGCAGCATAACCTTGTCCAACTCCAGGCCCTATACCACCTATCATGGCAAAACCTGCTCCTATTGCTGATGCTGCCAATATTAATTTGTGACCTGTTTGATTTATGATTGGGTTACCAAACAGTAAGATTAAAGCTATAACTAGGGATAAAATACCTGAAGTTTCTGCAATACCTGCTCCAAGTAGCATTACCATAGTTGCATCCTTTGAGGATTTTGGGTTTATACTTGTTGCCTCAGCACCTTTACCAGCAGCATAACCTTGTCCAATTCCAGGTCCAATACCTGCTATCATGGCAAGTCCTGCTCCTATTGCTGATGCTGCCAATATTAAAACCTTTGTATCAAATGAAAGTAGCCAGTCTATAAAAATCGTTATGAAGTTACCCTCCATCATTTCACCTCCAGTCTGACCTTTCTTAATCGATAGCCATTGCTACAAATACCATTGTTAGCATGGCAAATATGAATGATTGTAACACCCCAGAGAATACATCAAAATAGATGTGAAGGGGTACTGGGATTGCTGTTTGCAAAAATGGGATAGAACTTCCAAGTAATGTACTTGCATATCCTAAACCAGAATATAGTAGTGACATTATAATAAGTCCACCAACTATATTACCAAACAAACGGAAACCTAATGAAATAGGTGTAGCTAACTCTCCAATTAAATTAAGAGGTAACATAACAAAAAATGGCTCTGTAAATCCCTTTAAATAACCTCCTACACCCTTAGATTTCATTCCAAATCCATGGATCATAAAGAATGTTAGAAAAGCCAGGGCCATTGTAGTGTTTGCATCTGCTGTAGGTGGTCTTAATGATGTTAAACCTAGCAGATTTGCAAATACTAAGTAAATCATAAGAGTTCCTATGTAAGGAGCAAATCCAATTTTATCTTTTCCCATAGTTTGTGATACTAATCCATAGATTCCATCTACTAGAGCTTCTACACCACCTTGAAAGCCCTTTGGTATCTTACTTAAATTCTTTCCTGCCACATAAGAAAAGATTATTAGAAATATCATGATTATCCAAGTATTAGTTACAGTCTCCGTAATAGGTATTCCTCCTATTTGGAAAATAATTCTTGGGCCAAATCCTCCATCCACTATTTGTCCTCCTTTCTGCCAAAAATCCTCATATAATAAGCTTTATCATTAAACAGATTAGTACTTAATATTACTATTTTAATAAGTACTAACCCTATTATTACCCCAATTACATTTAAATACTCCGCCTTAATTGCCACATATAAAACTAATCCTGTTATTATATATCTAACAAAATATCTACTTGTGACATATACTTGGGCTTGTCTCGGCTCCATCTGGGATGCCTTCTCTAGGGTCATAGCTAATAATCTAAAGTTTAGGATACCTATAATAGTTCCAAATATTAAAGCCATTATTATGGGCTTTGAATTATCAAATAATATGGTAGCTATTGTTCCTATAACAAATGCAGATAATATAGTATATTTATAAGTCTTAAGTTGCAAGTCTCTTGTAAAGGACAAAACTGCACTTCCCTTCTTAAATTATTCCCTTCCATGAACTGTCACTTTGATTGCATCGCGAATAATTAGTTGCATTAATTAGAATGTATAGTGTTTTCTCACTTTTCGAATGATGTAAATTTTTAGAATTTTCATTTTGTAGATTCAATTTTTTCATATTGGTCATTTTTTTTCGTCAAAATTTTTCATGATCAGTTTGTATATATTTAGAAAAGCACTTATTACTCCTAATATTATGAATATTAACATGAAGATATATCTAGTTCCCATAAATCCGTCTAAATACTTACCTATGTAGAGGCATCCTCCTATGGTCACTACCATTATTATGCCTAATTGACTTACCAATGTAAGATTTTTAAATATTTCTCTTTTCATTTTAGTCATTCCCCTAATAATAATTATAGCACTTGTGTAAAAATATACAAGTGTCCTTTTGTTGTCATATTTTTCACATTTTTTCTACAATTTTCTACCCTTTGCAATATATCATATCACAACTTTCAAATCATATATCTTATTTTTTTATTAAGATACATACATAGTCTTCATAATTTTTGTGAAAACATTTTCCAAAACCCTTGTATAAACTTGCTTAAACCTACATTTATTAATATGATCATATTTATTTAAAACTCATGAATAAGTATTCATTAATTAGGATTATTTTTAAGAAGTTTTATATTTTTTTAACAATCATGATTATTTTTTTAGTCATGATTATATATTTTCCAAAAAAAGTTTTGCAATTTTTTTTTACAAACTTTCAAAATAAATAAAGTCCCATACATAGTATGGGACTTTTCACTTTATTATATTTCCATTTTCTTTAAGTTTTCAGAAATTATTAATTCTGCTTCTGTAGCATTTTTTACATCTTCAACAGAAAATTCTGGATTGATCTCAACAAGAACAATTCCATCTTTAGTTACTTCCATAACTCCCATTTCTGTAATAATCATGTTAACTTGATTTGCTGCTGTTAATGGTAATTTACACTCTTTTAATATCTTAGGCTTTCCTTTAGCCGTATGAGTCATAGATATGATAACCTTTTTAGCTCCTACAACTAAATCCATAGCACCACCCATTCCAGGAACCATTTTCCCAGGAATCATCCAGTTTGCTAGGTTTCCTTGTGCATCTACTTGTAATGCACCTAAAACTGTTACATCCACATGTCCTCCCCTTATAATAGAGAATGACATGGCACTGTCAAAAAATGCAGCTCCAGGAACAGCTGTTACAGGCTGTCCTCCAGCATTTACAAGATCCATATCAACATCTTCTTCAGCTGGGGCAGGTCCTAGACCTACAAATCCATTTTCAGATTGAAATGTAACATCCATATCAGAAGGTATGTAGTTAGCAACCATAGTAGGTAGTCCAATACCTAAGTTTACCACATCTCCATCGTGTAATTCCTGTGCAACTCTCTTAGCGATAATTTCTTTAACATTCATCTTCTACACCTCCACAATATAATCTACAAATAGAGCTGGAGTCATAACGTCAGAAGCATCTATTTCGCCAATTTCTACTACTTTCTCCGCTCCCACTATAACTGTATCTGCAGCTGTAGCCATAAGTGGATTAAAGTTTTTAGTTGCTTTATTGAAATATAGATTACCTTTTTTGTCTGCTATTGAAGCTCCTACTAAAGCAATATCAGCTCTTAAAGGCTTCTCTAGTAAGTATACCTTACCGTCTACTTCAATTTTTTCTTTTCCTTCTTCTACTATAGTACCTACTCCTGTAGGAGTTAAAATTCCTCCAAGACCATTTCCACCAGCGCGTACTCTTTCAGCTAGTGTTCCCTGTGGTACTAATTCACATTCTATTTCACCAGAATTCATTTGAACTCCCACTTCTGGATTTAACCCTACATGTGATGCAATAAGTTTCTTAACTTGTTTATTTACTACAAGTTTTCCAATTCCTCTGTCTGGGAATCCTCCATCATTACCTATAATAGTTAAATCTTTTACACCTTTTTGTACTAAAGCGTCCATAAATTTTTCTGGTGTTCCACAAGCCATAAATCCACCGATCATAATAGTCATACCATCTTTGATTTGATTCATAGCTTCTTCTAGTGTTGTAATCTTGCTCATATAAACACCCCCGTTTTTATATTAATTAACAATTGTATTACAACTGTATTGCCACCTTATATATTGTAACACATTTATGTGAAAATGATTGCCCTTTTTAAAATTTATTTCAAAATTATTGGTAACAATTATTAGTTGGCAGATTACTGGAAATTATAAATTTCTTGTGACCTGCCAACTGTCACTAATAATTTATTATTTTATTCCTAATATTACTCTTGCTTCCTCTGGAGTAGCTATTTCTCTTCCAAATTCCTTAGCAATTCTAACAACCCTTTCTACTAGGATGGCATTAGAAGCTAATGTATCTTTATCATATTTAATTACATCTTCAAGACCAGTTCTCACATGACCACCTAACATAATTGCCATGGCAATCATATCTACTTGGCATCTACCAATTCCAGATACGGAGAATGTGGATCCTGCTGGTAGAGATTCTACCATATGAAGCAAGTTCTTTGGAGTACCAGCTATGGACCCTGGCACATTCATAACTAGGTTAAAATGCACAGGTGCCTTTAATATACCCTTTTTTATAAATCTTTTGGCATTATCAATCATACCCATATCAAAGGCTTCAACCTCTGGCTTAAGATTATTATCATACATTTTTTTAGCTAAATCCTTAATTAAATCAGGTGAATTGGCATTTACACTTGTTGGGAAGTTTGAAGAACCAGTAGCCAAACTTGCCATTTCAGCTCCAGGTATATCTAACATCTGACCTCTGTACTCAAATGTATTTTCTCCACCACGAGCACCTGTAGATACTTGTCTTATAATATCCACATTATCTTCATCTAATCTTCTTAAAACTTCTTGGAATAATTCTCTCTTACTCGTTGGTTTTTCATTTTCGTCCCTTACATGGATATGGGCCACAGCAGCACCTAATTCTCTACATTTTTTAATATCCTCTACTATTTCATCTATTGTAACAGGTGTATGAGGATTTAATTCCTTTGTAGGAACATTTCCAGTATGTGCAATGGTTATAACTAATTTCTCCATGGGTAGCCTCCTTTTATATTTCATATCCTAATTCTTTACAAGTCCTTTTGATTCCAGCTTCAAATGAAGCGAATAACTCATCTACTTCTTCCTTTGTTATATTAACAGGTGGTGCTATTAGGCAGTGGTCTCCCCTTACTCCATCTACACTTCCTCCACCAGGATAAATTACTAAACCTTCTTCTAAGCACTGATTAGTTAACATGCCCTTTACTGCCTTTTTAGGGTCAAATGGTTCCTTAGTATCTTGGTTTTTAACGAATTCAATACCAATCATTAATCCCTTACCTCTAATATCACCTACTATAGGATATTTGTATAGGGTCTGTATTTTTTCCATCAGGTAATCTCCCATGGTAGCAGCATTTTCTACAAATCCATCCCTTTCCATTATTTCAATTACTTTGTGTGCAATTCCACAAGATAATGGATTTCCTGCATAAGTGTGTCCGTGAACAAAATGTCCAGAACCTTCTACCATTATTGTATTAAATATTTTATCACTGGAAATACAAGCTCCCATTGGAGTATATCCACAACTCATTCCCTTAGCAGTAGTTATAATATCTGGAACCACACCAAAATGCTCCATAGCAAATCGCTTACCAGTTCTACCAAATCCAGCCATTACCTCATCTACTATTAATAATACGTCATACTTATGACAAATAGCTCTAACCATTTCAAAATAAGTCTTAGTAGGATGAACTCCTGGTGCTGCCGATCCTACCACTGGTTCTGTAATAAATGCAGCCACATTATCTGCTCCAATTCTTACTATTTCAGCTTCTAGTGCCTCAGCAGCCTTTATACTAGTTTCTTCTAGTGTTTCACATGCCCAAGGATTTCTATAGTGATAAAATTGTGGAATCTTAGGGAAATTAATTAGCATTGGGTCATATATTTTTCTTCTTCCAGTGATACCTGTCATTGATAGGGATCCCATAGTATTTCCATGGAATGAATTCCATTTAGAGATAACTTTCCACTTAGAACTTGATACTCCATCCCTTTCAACAAAGTATTGTCTGGCCATTTTTATAGCAGTTTCAGTAGATTCAGAACCACCAGATACGAAGTATACATGATTTAAATCTCCTGGTGCCCACTCTGCCACTTTAGCTGCACAATTTTCAATAGAGTCTACGGTCCATCTAGAAAGATGTGTAAATGCAATCCTTTCCACATGTTCTTTAACATACTCTGCCACTTCCTTATTTCCATGTCCTATATTGGCTACAGCTGATCCTGAACAACCATCTAGATACTTCTTTCCATTTTCATCATAAAGGTAAACACCTTCTCCTTTTACAATCTTTGGATAATGCCAATTTTGATTTCTGTAAAACACATGGTTTTTAGGTGCCTTATTAAGACTCATACTTAACTCCCCTTTTTATTTTAATTTTTTTGTTTATATTCTTATATTTTAATGGCACACAAAAAAAATCCAGCAAAGAGACATAACTACCATGATAATTATACCAACTTCACTGGATTTTACTTACTTTTAATTATGTGGAAGCATAATCTTGCAAATAAAGCAGTGCTTAATATGAATTTTTCTTCCATTCTAAATATTTTAAATAGGTGGACTTGGCCGCAACACAGAGGGCCTTTTGAGCCATGCCGTGATAACGACTTTTAATCTTTTCTAATAGATTGTCTATGCCATCCTTTTCAAGGTCATATCCAACGAATATGGTCTTTAAAAAACTCTTAGCTTCTTGTGTAAGTAAGGTGCAGGATACATCTTCTATAATTTGGGTATCTGGATTTATAATCATTCCTAAACCTACAACCTTGTGAACGTGAGCTGCTGATATATCTGTTGGTAATTTAGCATAGGATATGAAATATAC
The DNA here is from genome assembly GCF_025210435.1 of Anaeromicrobium sp. GTDB lineage: Bacteria > Bacillota > Clostridia > Peptostreptococcales > Thermotaleaceae > Anaeromicrobium. The sequence continues at coordinate 37,664 of NZ_JAOART010000004.1, read as the reverse complement.
AGAGTTACTACTATACTGATCCATTAATCTTCACTCACTATCTTTTTAAGTAAATTGTACTCTAATTGTCTAATACTATCAATACTTGTTATTTGCATGTAAAAGTCCTTAGGGCATGTTTTTATTTGTTTTCCTCCTACATACTTTCATTTTTTTATTTTTTCGATAGTTTTGGATTTGGAGTTTAGTCTTTTAACTCTTAACCAATTTCTCCTATTCACTTTTAAAATATTCTTTTATCGCCTCAATTATTTTCCCACATGCATTTCCATCTCCATAGGGATTTACTGCATTTGCCATTTCATTATAGGAATGATTATCCTCTAATAATTTCTTAGTCATTTCATATACCCTATGGCCTTCTACACCTGCCATTTTCACCGTTCCTGCCTCTACAGCTTCTGGTCTTTCCGTTTCAGTGCGAAGAACTAATACGGGTTTACCTAGGGCTGGTGCTTCTTCTTGGATACCACCTGAATCTGTGAGTATTAAATCACATTTGTTAATTAAATTTGCAAAGGGTTCATAATCAAGGGGTTCTATTAAATTTACCCTTGGCACCTGTCCTAGTATTAAATTAGCCAACTCTCTCACCTTTGGGTTTAAATGTACAGGGAATATTACCTCTACGTTTTCTATTTCTTCTACTACTTTTTTTATGGCATTAAATATATTTTCCATAGGTTGTCCCAAATTTTCACGCCTATGACAAGTTAGTAAAATTGTCTTTTTATTTTTATAGTCAATATTATTAAGTTTCTCATCTTCAAATACATAGTCATCCTTAATAACCTTAAATAAGGCATCTATGACAGTATTTCCCGTTAAATAAATATTGCCCTTTATTCTTTCATTTAAAAGATTATATTCATTTCCCTTTGTTGGGCAAAAGTGCATGTCTGCTAAATTCCCAGCTAAAGTTCTATTCATCTCCTCTGGATAAGGAGAATATTTATTACCACTTCTTAAACCAGCTTCCACATGGCCTATTTTTACCTTATGATAAAAGGCAGCTAAGGATCCTGCTAAGGTAGTAGTAGTATCTCCATGAACTAGTATAATATCTGGTTTTGCCTCATTTATTACCTTATCTAAACCTTCTAATGCCCTTGCCGTTATTTGAGTTAAACTTTGGCCCGGTTTCATTATATTTAAATCATAGTCTGGCTCTATAGAAAATAATTCTAATACTTGATCTAACATTTCCCTATGTTGGGCTGTGACACAAACTATTGATTCCATAGATTCTTCCATTTCTATTTCCTTTACTAGGGGAGCCATTTTTATGGCTTCTGGCCTAGTTCCAAATATACTCATAACCTTTATTTTCTTCATTTTATATCCCCCTATTTAAAAAACCAGGATATTATCCTGGTTAGGCATATTCGAAAAATAAATTAGTCATTCCACTGGTTATTTGAATTATTTTATTCGTTATGGAGTCCCTTACATATGTTTAATATGCTCACTCACCATGCCTTAAAAATAATCCAAATCCCTCAGAGACCTGACTAGTTTATTTTTTTCATATGCCTTATTTGTTTTTACTTCTTATGGATTCTTTTCCTATACTTCTATATAGCGTTGTAGTTAAAAAGAATATGGTTATAAAACAATATACAAATTCGTTGTTACTTATGAAAACTGCACTTATTCCTAATAGAGCACTTATGGCATATAAGGTTAAAACTGTTTTCCTTTGCCCTAATCCCCTAGATAACAATCTATGATGTAAATGTCCCTTATCTGCTTCAAATATGGGTTTTCCATTTAAAAATCTTCTTATAATTGCAAAGGCCGTATCAAATATAGGTAAACCAAGTGCAAGTACTGGTACTATTGTAGCTATGGCTGTGGCACCTTTTAATACTCCTAAAATAGATATGGCAGATAAAATATAACCTAGGAATAATGATCCTGTATCTCCCATAAAAACCTTAGCAGGATTAAAGTTATAAGGTAAAAATCCCAAAGACGCTCCTGCCACAGATAGAGTAAGTATCATAACAACCATATTATCCGGATTTTGAATATAAGTTATATATGCTAATGATAATGCTGCTATTGAAGCTACTCCTGCTGCTAGTCCATCTAATCCATCTATTAAATTTACCGTATTAGTTATGCCTACAATCCATATTATAGTTACAGGTATGGATAAATATATGGGAAATCCAACCCATTTATCTGTTATGGGATTACCAAAACCTTCAATAGTAATTCCTACACTAACTAGTATGGCAGCTCCTATTAACTGGCCTACAAATTTTTGTTTAGGAGATAATGGCTTAGTATCATCCATAATTCCCATAATAACTATGACAGTGCTTCCTGCAATTAATCCTATTATTTTTTTATCCATAGGAAGAGTTACTAGTATACTAACTACAAATCCTAAAAATATGGCTACTCCACCCATCCTTGGAATAGGTTTTTTATGAACTCTACGATTGTCCTTTGGCACATCTATAGCTCCTATTTTACGAGCTAATTTAATGGCAAAAGGAGTCATTATACACGACACAATAAAAGCTACCGATAAACTTATAATATATTTATACATTGTAACACTCCTATTTATTTTAATAGTGAAATTCTACTCATAGTTATTTTACATTAAACTAGGAAAAAACACAATAATTAGGTAATTTTTAGTTATTATTTTGTCATTATTTGCTAGTCCATTTTTATCAATTCTATATTAGCTTCCTCTAATAGACCCATGGACAATTTATCTGGATAGGACCCTTTAAAATAAATTCTTTTAACTCCCGCATTTATGGCCATCTTAGCACATAATACACAGGGTTGTAGTGTAGAATATAAATCTGCTCCCTCTATGGATACACCATGATAAGCTGCCTGAATTATGGCATTTTGCTCAGCATGAATTCCTCTACATAATTCATGTCTCTCTCCTGATGGTATATTCATCTCTTCCCTTAGACAACCTATTTCTAAACAATGTTTAGTATTAGATGGGGCTCCATTATATCCAGTAGATAATAATCTTTTATTTTTTACTATTACAGCTCCAACCTTTCTTCTCTTACAAGTAGATCTAGTCTTAGCCATTTCGGCCATTTCCATAAAATATGTGTTCCAATCAGGACGCATATTATTTCCCCCTTAGCATATTTTTCATATATAAACCTTTAGTTAAATTATTTTATCACATAAATCTTATATTTATCTTAAATAGCCTTTTAAAAAAGGAGCAGTATATACTGCTCCTAATCTTAGTTATGACTTTTTTTGAGTTTTTTTATACATGGATTATTTAGTGCCAAATAATCTATCTCCAGCATCTCCAAGACCTGGAACTATGTATGCATGATCATTTAATTTTTCATCTAATGAACCTAAGTATATTTCCACATCTGCATGTGCTTCTCTTACAGCTTTAACACCTTCTGGAGCAGCTATTAAACATACTAGTTTAATATTTGTAGCTCCTCTATCCTTTATAAATTTAATAGCTGCTATGGCAGAGCCACCAGTTGCAAGCATTGGATCTACTACTATTAATTCCCTCTCCTGAACATCTACTGGTAATTTGCAGTAGTATTCTACAGGCTCTAAAGTTTCAGGATCTCTGTATAATCCTATATGTCCCACTTTAGCTGCTGGAACTAAACTTAAAAGACCATCTACCATTCCAAGACCTGCTCTTAATATGGGAACTATTCCCAATTTTCTTCCTGCTATTACTTTACTCTTCGTTTTACATACAGGAGTTTCAATTTCAACTTCTTCTAAAGGAAGATTTCTAGTTACTTCATATCCCATAAGCATTGAAATTTCTTTTACTGCTTCACGAAATTCCTTTGAACCAGTGTTTTTATCTCTTATGATACTAATCTTATGTTGGATTAAAGGGTGATCCATTACAAATACATTTTCCATACTCACAACTCCTCTTTTATTTGTTATACTTCTTTTCAATGTCACCTATTAAATTTACTCGACGCTCATGTCTATCGCCTTCAAAGTCAGTGTTTAGCCATGTTTCCACAATAGTTAGTGCTAATCCCGGTCCTACTACACGCTCTCCTAATGATAGCATGTTAGCATTGTTATGCGCTTTAGACATTTTTGCAGAGAAAACATCTGAAACTACTGCACATCTAATTCCTGGCACTTTATTTGCTGCAAGGGATATGCCTATTCCCGTTCCGCAACATAATATTCCGTAATCACATTTTTTCTCAGCCACAGCTACAGCTACTTTTTCGCCATATGCAGGGTAATCAACTGAGTCTACAGAGTTAGTACCAAAATCTTCATATGGAATGTTTTTTTCTTCTAAGTACTCTTTAATAGCCTCTTTTAAATTATATCCTCCATGGTCGCTACCTAAAGCTATTTTCATCCTCGCACCTCCATTATAGAAACTTAAATCTTCATTATTGTAGTGTATATTTGAAAAAAAGTCAAGTATTTATTTTATGATTTAGAGTATAGAGTGTGAATAAAAATATACTAATCCCTAATCCATTTCTTTTTTAAGTTCACTTATTATCATCTCTAATGCCCTATTTATTTCGTCTCTACAAGCCTTATAAACATTTAAATTTTGTCCATATGGATCTGATATATCACTATAAGCCTTTATTTTTGTATATTCCTTGAGTGTGTATAGTTTATTTGAGATTTCAGGAATTATTTGTAATATTTTCTCTTTATGGTTTTTTGTCATAGTTAATATAATATGACTCTTATTTATTAGTTCTTTTGTTATAGTATTTGATTTATAATCCCTTATATTTATTCCTATTTCCTCCATGGCTAAGATGGAATTTTCAGATGGACTCAGTCCATCCATTGTAAATATTCCAGCAGAATATATATTTATATTTAAATTGTGCTTTTCTATTAATTTTTTCATTAATCCTTCTGCCATGGGACTTCTACAGGTGTTACCCGTACAGACAAATAGTATATTCATTCGTTCCTCCTTTTTGGCTCCTACTAACATTTTATTATATTATAACCTGCTGCTTTAGTCATCCTATTCATTATGGCACTACCTAGGTGGGCACTTTCTATTCCCTCTGCAAAGATTATGTCCACATCTGTTTCATCAAATAATCTTAGTATATGAAACATGTTTAAGGCTATGGTACTTATTTTTTTTCTACTTCCCATGGAATATACAAGGCCATCATATTTCTCCTTCGTTTCATCGGTGCACATGATTCCTACCTTTTTACCTTCCTCTATGGCATCTTTTTTTAATTCTATTATTTTTTTTGCAGTATCTTCTAAATTACCTGTTACTATTACTACCTGAGCCTCTGGAGAATAGTGGGTATATTTCATACCAGGAGATTTCGGAGTTAAATCCTTTTTAAAATAACCTTCTATGGCTGGGTCTACTTTTATTTCCATATTTAAAGCTTCTTCAATCTCTTCCTTTGTAACTCCTCCAGGTCTTAAAATAATAGGTACTTCTCCTGTGGCATCTATTACTGTAGATTCTAATCCTATTTGAACATGTCCACCACAGATTATGCCATCTACTCTATTTTTCAAATCTTTAACCACATGTTCCCCCTTAGTGGGAGATGGTTTTCCAGATATATTAGCACTTGGTGCGGCCACAGGAACCTTTGATAGGCCTATTAATTTCCTTGCTAGCCTATGGGATGGCATCCTAATTGCCACAGTATTTAATCCTCCGGTAGTACAATTTGGAACCTTATCTCTCTTATTTAATATTATGGTCAGTGGTCCTGGCCAAAATTTTTCTATTAATAATTGGGCGTTTTTATTAATATCCTTAGCCAATTCTTTTAATTGGTCCTCTTTTGATATATGTACTATTAAAGGGTTGTCCGATGGACGCCCCTTAGCTTCAAATATTTTTTTTACCGCCTCTTCTTCTAATGCATTTGCCCCTATTCCATATACGGTTTCCGTAGGAAAGGCCACTGTTCCACCCTCATTTAATATTTTTGCTGACTCTTCCAACTCACAATCTTTAAAATTTCTAGGATCTATATTAAAAATCTTTGTCATTTGTTCCTCCCGTTTCCTTATTCATTTATATTTTTTTATAGTTTTTTTCCTCAATGAAGTAGGCCCATATAAACCAAATTCTCAATTAACAAATCTACAATTATCTATCCTTAAATTTATTCTAACAAAATAGATTTGTCAATATTTTATCTACATTTTAGTTATTAGTATTCCTAAAATAAATCCCATTAATATACCATGAGTTTGAATTTTTTTCGTAGATACTTCCTTAGCCGATGGTATCAATTCACTACAGGCTATGTATAACATACTGCCTCCTGCTAAACTTAAAGAAAATCCTATGAAATTTTGTGATATATTTCCAAGTAGAGCCCCCATATATGCACCTATACCAATAGGAGCCCCTGCTAACATGGTATACAATAATACTTTCAATCTATTTAAGCCTCCCATTCTCATGGGAGCTGCCATACATATGCCTTCTGGAATATTATGTATAGCTATCACTATAGATACACCAATCCCTAAGGATTTAGTGAGTAAAAAAGCTGATCCTATGGCCAGGCCCTCTGGGAAATTGTGTAGTGCTACCCCAATTGACAATAAAAATCCTATCCGCCTATATTTATTTCCACTCCTATTTCTTCTTTTCAACAAAACCTCTATTAGGCTCATGATTATCATTCCTAATATTAATCCAATAATATTTATATGAAGAGAAGTGATCTTAAAGGCTTCTTCTAGTAAATCAAAACATATTATAGACAACATTAGGCCACCTGACAATCCCATTATGAAACTTAAAATGTTTCCTTTTATATCAGATACTAATATGGATATGATTCCACCTATCCCCGTTCCTATTACTCCTACCACGAAACCTATAATACCTATTTCCAATACTTTTCCCATAAAAAAACCTCCCCATGTATATATATGGAAAGGTCTATTCTTATATTACCTTATTGTCTATAGATTTATGAACACTAATCTCTATATACAGTAACTTGACTACAAGGGAAACTATTGAAAATTTTTGGAATCGTGGAACGTCACTATATCCTAAGCATAGTCAACATGACACATGAACCCCTCTTTAAAATTCACATCTTAGCAGGTGACTTCGATGGAAAAATTTTTCAATAGTTTCCTGAAGTAGGCTCACATAAAGCCAGTTTATAAATAAGAAATCTATAACTCATATCCTTTAAAACTCCACTTAAGTAAGGATGGTGTCATAAGGGTAGTAGCAACTACAAGTACAATGGCTGAAGAAAACTCCTTATCTCCAATTAAGTTTAATGAAAGGGCTAAGTTAGCTATGATTATGGATACCTCTGCCCTTGGAACCATGCCAATTCCCACTTGTAATGACTCTCTTAAAGAAAAGCCTGTAGCCCTTGCTCCAAATCCACAACCAAATATTTTCCCTATTATTCCCAACAATACTAATATTAAACTAAATAAAATACCATATCCCAGTTCATTCAATTCTACTCCTAATCCTATAGATACAAAGAATATAGGTGTAAAAAAGCTGTCAGATACAATTTGTATATCGTGGGATATTTTATGTCTATAAGGAGTCATAGAAAGTATTACTCCTGCAAAATAAGCTCCTGTTACGGCAGCTACACCTAAATCCTCTGAGAGATATGCTAACAATAGGCAAAATATTAAGGAGTATGACACTATTACCCTTCTTAAATTAAATTTATGATGGATTTTAAGTACAACCTTTATTATTATATATCCCAATACAAAGGTTATTATAAAGAAAGTTATTATTTTTATTATTACACTAAATACTCCACTATGGGCATTTGGCCTTACCATACCTATTGTTAAAGTAAGAAGTATGATCCCTATAATATCATCTATAATAGCTGCCCCTAATATGGCTATACCCTGTTTTGATCTTAAAAAGCCAATCTCTTTTAAAGTCTGAACAGATATACTTACACTAGTAGCAATGGATATAAGTCCTAATATTATACTACTAGCCATACTTTGACCCATTAGATATGCAGCTCCACTAACTAACCCCATAGGTACAACTACTCCTAATATGGCTATGGCAGTAGAAGATTTTCCTGACGCTTTTAATTCATCCACATCTGCTTCAAGACCAGCTATAAACATTAAAAATATTACTCCTATTTCTGCCAATTGACTAACTAATTCTGTTTTTTCTATGAGATTTATTCCCAACAAAATTCCTACTATTATTTGCCCCAAAACCACAGGCTGCCTTAGACGCCTACTTATTATTCCTCCAATTTGTGCTCCTAATAAAATAATACCAATATGCAACAAATACTCTAATTTGGGTGCTAGTTCCATAACCTACCCTTCTTTCCATATTTTTTAATACCTTTTATATAAATTATTCTACCACTATGGAATTTCCTTTTCAAATATATTTACAGAATATTCATTCTGTTGTTGATTGTGATATTTATCTATGAACAAAAGACTATTAGGGATACATATATTTTTAGTCAATTATATTAAATATATTATAAAATTCAGAAACAATAAGGAAAATCAAAATAGAGTTCCTAAAATTAGGAACTCTATTTTTGCTCTCATACTATAATAACTTTATTTAATTATCTTTTTACCCTTTTATTCTACCTCAGAAATATATTCTTCTACTAATTTTACAACATCTTCGTTATTATTCATTTGGAGAGCTTTTGACACTAGGTCATGGGTATGCTTTTTATTTAATTTACTGATTAAGTAACGACTTTCTAAAACCTTTGTGGCACTCATACTAAATTCATCTAATCCAAGTCCTAATAATAAAGGAATGGCCAATTGGCTCCCTGCCATTTCTCCACACATACCAGCCCATTTTCCTTCCTTATGGGCCGCATCTATTACCATTTTTATAAGTCGTAATAGGGATGGATTATATGGCTGATATAAATAGGATACCTTTTCATTCATCCTATCTGCTGCAAAAGTATATTGGATTAAATCGTTTGTTCCTATTGAGAAAAAATCCACTTCCTTGGCAAACTGATCTGCTAATATGGCAGTTGATGGAATTTCTACCATTATACCTACCTCAATATTGTCACTAATTTTTATGCCCTCTTTTATCATTTCCTCTTTAACACCTATTAGGACTTCCTTGGCCCTTTTAAAATCATTAATAGTAGCTATCATAGGAAACATTATCTTTAAATTTCCGTAAGCACTTGCACGTAATAGAGCTCTTAATTGAGTTTTAAATAAATCTACTTTTTCAAGACACAACCTAATAGCCCTATGACCTAGGAAAGGATTTAATTCTTTAGGCATTTCCATATATGATAACTCTTTATCTCCTCCAATATCTAGGGTACGAATTACAACAGGTTTATCTCCCATTTTCTCTAATACTTCTTTATATGCTTTAAATTGCTCATCTTCCGTTGGAAAATGGTCCTTGCCCATATATAAAAATTCTGTACGATATAATCCTATTCCTTCAGCACCATTGCTTATAACTCCATCTAAATCATTAGGAGAACCTATATTAGAACCTAACTCCACTTCATATCCATCCATAGTCCTTGTCTTTTTATCTACAAACTTCTTTAGCATATTCTTTTGTTCTTCATATTTCTTTGCCTTTTCTTTATATTCTTTCAGCTCATCCTCACTTGGATTTAGTATTACATGTCCATTTATTCCATCTACTATAAGTAATTCTCCATCTTTTACTTCCTCTAATAGGGTTTTAGTTCCCACAACAGCAGGTATCTCTAAGGAACAGGCCATAATTGCACTATGGCTGGTACGTCCTCCTATATTAGTGGCAAATCCAAGTACATATTTCTTATTCAATTGGGCCGTATCAGAAGGAGTTAAATCATGGGCTATGACTATAACTTCTTCGTCTATTAAAGAAGGATCACATATTTTAACATCTAATATATGGCTAATAACACGTTTTTTAACATCCTTTATATCAGCTGCCCTTTCTTTCATATATTCATCTTCCATACTTTCAAACATATTAATATAATTATTGGTCACTTCATGGAAAGCATATTCCACATTAACCCTTTGTTCTTTTACAATTTTTTCCACTTCATCTATTATAGATGGATCTTTAAGTATTTGAATATGTGCATCAAAGACAGCTGCATGTTCTTCATCTATGGTTTCTTTAGTTTTATCTCGAATAATCTCTAGTTCCCTTTCACTATGGTCAATTGCACTCTTTAGTTTTTCCAACTCTTTCTCAACACTAGAAATATTTTGTTTTTCTATACTAAATTCAGCCTGTTGGAACTTATAGACCTTTCCAATGGCTATTCCTGCACTAGCTCCAATACCTTTAATATTCACATTAACACTCCTATTAATAGTTTTTGTTATTTAAGGGTTTTATCATCACCTATTTATATAACCCCCCCTTTAAAGCTGCTACTATACTTATAACGCTTAACATATACACATGGTCCATGCCATAATTTATGGTACCAAACAAATTTACAATTTTAATGTCTTTAATATTAGTTTGTTCTAATTGAATTACAGTATCTTTAGAGAAAATTTATCCCATGTTTTTATTCTTGCCCATACTAGGTATTTTTACCATGTTTTCTAAAATAATGCTTGCCTAATAAAACCCTCTCTATAGGTTTAATATTATCATTTATTTTCTCACTTCTAAAGGCCATTTTTGCCACTTCATCTAAAACTTTAGTATTATGGATAGGTTCTTTTAGGATTTTCTCTCCCATAAAAGGGCCCATGATTAAATAGAATAATAAAAATACGTCATATTATAATATGACGTATTTTTATTATTCTATGCTTTTTAATTTTTCTGCTTGATCTGTAGTGATTAATGAATCTAGTATTTCATCTATTACTCCATCTAGTATTTGATCTAATTTATAAAGGGTTAAGTTGATTCTATGATCCGTAACTCTTCCCTGTGGGAAATTGTAAGTTCTTATTCTCTCACTTCTATCTCCCGTACCAACTTGAGATTTTCTCTCTTGAGCTATCTCAGCGTTTTGTGCTGCCAATTCCCTGTCGTATATTCTGGCCTTTAATATTTTAAATGCCTTATCCTTATTTTTAAGCTGAGATTTTTCATCTTGACAAGATACAACTATTCCTGTAGGTATGTGAGTAAGTCTTACGGCAGAGTCTGTAGTATTAACAGACTGACCACCATTTCCAGATGATCTAAATACATCTACACGTACATCATTCATATTAACATCTATTTCCACATCAGCAACTTCAGGTAAAACGGCTACCGTTGTGGTAGATGTATGGATTCTTCCACCTGATTCAGTAGCTGGGATTCTTTGTACCCTATGAACTCCACTTTCATATTTAAGTCTAGAGTAAGCACCCTTACCCTTGATCATAAATACAACTTCCTTTATTCCACCTACTCCTGTTTCACTTAAACTCATCATTTCAACTTTCCAACGTTGTCTTTCAGCATACCTTGTGTACATTCTAAGTAAATCAGAACCAAATAATCCTGCTTCATCTCCACCAGCACCAGCTCTAATTTCCACTAATACGTTTTTCTCGTCATTAGGGTCCTTTGGAATTAATAATAATTTCAAGTTAGCTTCAATATCTGGAAGTCTGTCTTCAAGATCACTTAATTCCATCTTAGCCATCTCTCTGAACTCTTCATCGTCACTTTCTTCTAAGATAGATTTTGCCTCTGCAATTCCGTCTTTAACTTCCTTATATTCCTTGTACTGATTAACTATAGGTTCCATATCAGATAATTCTTTAATGTACTTTTGCCATACCTTTTGATCACCTATAATTTCTGGGTCCGCAACTTTATTACTAAGGTCTTTATACTTATCTTCAATAAAATCTAATTTTTCAAACATTATATCACCTCGTAATGAATACTTTAACCCATGTTATTCATGGAAAATTTGAGAAGACTCAGGATAATTTTAATTTTTCTATGAATAATCTGGGTTTAACAGTTTATTTTATCATTTTTCTATTATTTTATCAAGGTAGCCATGACTACCCTTTCAATACCACTTAAATCCTTTATTTTTTCTATTTTTTCATACCTTCCGTCATTTTTAAACAAATGGGCTACCAAGTCTCCCTGATCATGGCCCACTTCAAAGGCAACCAAACCTTTTTCCCTTAGGTATCTTGGACTTTCATCTACTATTTTTCTATAAAAATCTAGGCCATCCTCTCCACCATCTAGGGCAAGGCGCGGCTCATATTTTGATACTTCTATTTGTAAATCGTCTATGTCCTTTTTAGGTATATAGGGTGGGTTTGAAACAATTATATCCAATTCTTTCATAGAATTTTCATTTAGTGGAGTAAATAAATCTCCCTTTAGGAATTTTATTTCCTTTTCCATTAAGTTATTCTTAGCATTTTTAGTGGCTACTTTAATTGTAACTGGACTTATATCCACTCCATATAATTCTATGGCTTTGGTAAATTTACCCAAACTTATTATTACAGCACCACTACCTACCCCTAATTCTAGGATAGAATTAGCTTCATTTTTATTTGCCCAATCCCTAACTGCCTCTACTAATATTTCCGTATCTGGTCTTGGAACTAACACTCCAGGCTCCACATAAAAATCCATTCCCATGAACTCTTGCCTATTAGTTATATATTGTAGTGGTACTCCATCTTTTCTTTCTTTTATAGATTCCATATATTTTGAGTATTCATCTTCGCTTAATATATTATTCTTATTTATTATTAAAAATAATCTATCTTTTTTTATTATATTACATAAGAGAACCTCTGCATCTAACAGAGGTGTCCTCACTCTTTCTAAGTTTTTCATTCCCCATTCTAAGGCTTCTCTTATTGTTACCACAAGTCAGCCTCCTCATCATTTACTATAACACTCTCTAGGGCACGTATGGCCACTTCTATTTGTTTATCATCCGGTTCCTTGGTAGTTAGCTTTTGCATTAAAAGGCCTGGATAACTTATGATACAAATAAACTTTGATCTTCTCTTTCCAGCCCATTTAATAATTTCATAGGATATACCTCCCACTACAGGGATTAGTACAAATCTAGATAAGACTCTCATCATTATACTAGGCCAACCTATAGTTGAAAATAATATTAAACTTATGATCATAACTATCATTAAAAAACTAGTTCCACATCTAGGATGTAGAGTTGTAAATTTTTTCACATTTTCTACAGTTAGAGGTTGTCCACTTTCATAGCAATGGATAGTCTTATGCTCTGCACCGTGGTATTGAAATACCCTTTGTATATCCTTCATTCTAGATATTAAAACTATATATGCTACAAACATGAATATTCTAACAAAACCTTCTGCTAGATTTAAAGCCAAGTTACTTGTAGTAAATTTCTTTAAAAAGTGTGTGAGTAAGGTGGGAGTTATGATAAAAAGTCCCACACCCATTACAAGGGCAAAGAATACGGACATGTATATTAGTATATCTCCCGTTTTATCTCCAAATTTATTTTCTATCCATATTTCGAACTTACTTTTTTTGTAATCTTCTTCTTCCTCATAAAATTCTGCCGAATAGGTAAGGGCACGTACTCCTACTACCATAGAATCAATAAGGGCAAATACACCTCTTATTAATGGAGTTTTTGCTATTTTACTTTTAAAAAGAGAACTTACCTTTTCTTTTTTCACTTCTATTTCAGAATCAGGCTTCCTTACAGCTATGGCAATATCCTCAGGACCTCTCATCATAACTCCTTCGATTATGGCCTGACCACCTATACTTGTGGGCCTTGCTTGTTTTAAAAATATCTTTTCAAAATCCACTTCAATCTTCCTCTCATAAGTGACATATAATTGATTTTAGCATATATTTTTCAGTATTAAAAGGCTTATAGATTTCGTAACACTAAGATTTCTTTATACAGTAACTTGCCTATAAGGGAAAATATATTGAAAATTTTTGGAACCCTGGAACGTCACAACATCCTATTCTACTCCAACATGACTCATGAACCTATCTACAAAGATTCACACTTTCGCTTGTGACAAGGACTTGGGTGGAAAAGATTTTCAATATATTTTCCTGAAATAGGCTCACATAAAGCAAATTTATAAATAATACCATCTTAAAAAAACAAAAAATCCTAAGACGAATCTTAAGATTTCATATATTAATCCCTTGGTACTTCGTGATGTAATCTACATCTAGCTTCATAGCTTTCTGTAGCCCCCACTAAAATAGTAGGGTCATTGTACCCGGCGGGTTTTCCATTTATAAGTCTTTGAGTTCTATGGGCTGGATCTCCACAAATCATGCATACAGCTGTAATCTTATCAACAAATTCTGCAATTGCTAAAAGGTCTGGTGTAGGTCCAAAGGGTTCTCCCCTAAAATCCATATCAAGGCCTGCCGCAATTACCCTTAGTCCCCTATTTGCTAACCTTCTTGCCACATTCACTACTTCATGATCTAAAAACTGGACTTCGTCTATTGCAACTACTTCTGTATCCATGTCCACATGGTCTAATATTTCACATGCCTTTTCTATTAAAATTGCCTCATTTTTTTGTCCACTATGGGACACTACCTCATCCACACTATATCTATTATCTATAGCAGGTTTAAATACTAATACCTTCTGCTTTCCTATCTTTGCCCTCTTTGTTCTTCTTATTAATTCTTCACTTTTACCACTATACATAGGGCCAACTACAACTTCTATCCAACCATGGTGAGTAGGTCCATACATTTATTTGTTCCTCCTTCATATGTGTAAATCCATACCATTTCTTCCTTGAAACAACAAAGGTTAGAGATTCAATCCCTAACCTATAGTATACATGTACTATTAATCTAATAAGACTACTTATTAAGACCATATTTTTTATTGAATTTATCAACACGTCCACCTTGGTCAACAAGTTTTTGCTTTCCAGTGTAGAACGGGTGACATGCAGAACAAATTTCTACTCTGATTTCATCTTTTACAGAACCTGTTTCGAATTCGTTACCACAAGCACATCTTACATTAATAGTTTTGTAATCTGGATGGATACCCTTCTTCATCGCCAGCTCACCTCTTTCTTTATTCATTTCTCTATGTTTAGTAACCAATTTACTCAATAACTATTACATTATAGCATATGTCAAATTATAGTTCAAGGTTTTTGTACATAACTTAATACCTTATAATTAGTAATTATTTAATGTTATTTTTTAGTGTTAGTAAAAATTCTTCATTAGTTTTAGTTGTGGATAATCTAGTGATGATTTTACCTATAATCTCTTGAGTTGGGTTATTTGATAAGGCCCTTCTTATTCTCCATATGGACTCTAATTCCTTAGGAGATAAAAGTAGATCTTCCCTTCTAGTTCCTGACTTGTTCACATCTATAGCTGGGAATATTCTCTTTTCTGATAGTTTCCTATCTAAGTGAAGTTCCATATTACCTGTACCCTTAAATTCTTCAAATATTACATCATCCATTCTACTTCCCGTATCCACTAGAGCTGTGGCTAATATAGTTAAACTTCCACCCTCTTCTATATTTCTGGCAGCTCCAAAGAACCTCTTTGGCTTATGTAGTGCTCCTGGATCTAAACCTCCAGATAGGGTCCTTCCCGTTGGTGGAATAGTTAAGTTATAAGCCCTAGCAAGCCTTGTAATACTATCTAGTAATATTACTACATCCTTCCCTTGCTCCACTAGACGCTTTGCCCTATTTAAAACCATTTCAGCAACTTTTATATGATGACTAGGAAGTTCGTCAAAGGTAGAATATATCACATCTCCCCTAATGGATCTTTGCATATCCGTAACTTCCTCTGGTCTTTCATCTATAAGAAGAACTATAATCTCCATATGTTCATATTTTTTAGCAATATTATTTGCAATCTTTTTAAGCAATACGGTCTTACCAGCCTTAGGGGGCGCAACTATTAAACCCCTTTGGCCCTTTCCAATGGGTGCTATTAAATCTATTAATCTTGTAGCTAGATCTGTTTGGGAATATTCAAGGATAATTTTCTCATCTGGATAAATAGGTGTAAGATTATCGAAATTTGGTCTCTTAGCTGCCACATCTGGCGAGTCACCATTTACTTTTTCAACATAAAGAAGAGCTCTAAATTTTTCAGCACTTTTCGGTGGGCGAGTAATTCCTGACACTTTATCTCCAGTTTTTAGGTTAAATCGTCTTATTTGAGAAGGAGATACATATACATCTGCTTCACTAGTTAGGAAGTTATCAAATCTTAAAAATCCAAATCCACCTTCTGTTATTTCAAGTACACCCTCCACATGATTTACTTCCTTACTATTGTCTATTTCATTGTTGATTTTATCTGGGAGTGTTTTTCTATCCATATTTATAATTTTCTTAGGGTGTTGTGATTTTGTAGTTTGTGTATTTGTTTTATCTGATCTGGTAGATTGAATTTTTTCTAATTTCATTTCTTTTAACTTAACATTTTCATTGTCCTTTGATTTACCACTTTCCATTGTTTTTTCCTTACTATATTTCTTGATTTCCTCTATTAATTCTTTTTTCTTAAATTTACTTATACCCTTTATGTCTAATTCTTTAGCTAGGGTCCTAAGTTCATCTAGTTTCTTATTTTCTATATTCTCTAGTGCCAAATGTGCACCTCCCAAATCTCCCATAGATATAGGATTGCCATGTATTAACATAGTTTATACACAAAATTAGGGTTTAGAGTTAAGGGTTTAGGGTTTAGGGTTTAAAATCTCTTAACCCAAAACTTTCAACTCTTAACCCCTAACTTTTATCTCTTATCCTCTATCTATTCATTTTTTGTATAGCATGGTTTTTTATCTAATCTATGTATAGTTTCTATAAATCTTACAGTTCCCGTCTCTGCTCTCATTACTACAGAATGAGTCTTTGCCGTATTGTTACTTCCATAAGTTACACCTTTTAGCAATTCCCCATCAGATATACCAGTGGCTGCAAAGTATACTTCATTACCCTTTACTAAATCTTCCATATACATTACTTTGTCTACTTCCACATTCATTTTCTTACATCTTACTATTTCTTCTTCTTCATAGGCAACAAGTTTTCCTTGGAATTCTCCTCCAAGGCATTTTAAAGCTGCTGCTGCTATTACTCCTTCTGGTGCTCCTCCTATTCCCAACATAATGTCTACACCAGTATCGTCAAAGCATGTGGCTATGGCTGCAGCCACATCCCCTTCCTGAAATAATTTTATTCTAACGCCCAGTTCTCTACACTCTTTAATTATACCTTCATGCCTTTGTCTATCCAACATGGAAACAGTTACGTCTTCAATATTTTTATTTAAAGCTTTTGCCACGTTTATTATATTATATTTTACTGATTCATTTAAATCAATAGCTCCTTTTGCTTTTGGTCCCACTGCTATCTTGTCCATATACATATCTGGTGCATTAAGCAAGTGTCCCCTTGGGGCTATAGCCACTACGGCTACGGCATTTGGAAGACCCTTGGCCACACAACTAGTTCCATCTACAGGATCTACAGCTATATCCACTTCCAGGCTATTTTCATTTTGTTTTCCTATTCTTTCCCCTATATATAGCATAGGAGCTTCATCCATTTCTCCTTCTCCTATTACTACTACTCCATTAATATTTAATGTATCTAACATGGCCCTCATACCATCCACAGCGGCTTGATCCGCTATATTTTTATCTCCACGACCAAGATACTTGGCTGACTCTAATGATGCAGCCTCTGTTACTCTAGCTAAGTTTAGTGCTAGATTTCTATCCATATTGAAAACCCCCTTATTTATTATTTATGGATTTTTTTTAGGTTTGTAATCCCAAAGCTTTACTAATACAGTAACTTACCTACAAAGGAAAATATATTGAAAATTTTTGGAATTGTGGAGCGTCACAACATCTTATGCTACTTCAAGATGAAGCATGAACCTATCTACGAAGATTCAACCTTTAGCATGTGACAGTGACTTCAATGGAAAAAATTTTCAATATATTTTCCTGAAGTAGGCCCACACAAAGCCAATTTTCACATGATAAATCCATATAGGTAAAAAGGCTAGAATACAAAAATAAAACTTGTTTATTTTATAAGATTCTAGACCTTCCATTTGGATTACTTATGCTTATTTAAAACATCTATTAATATTTCATTTTTATCTAGTTTATGTTGTGCATCTACAAATCTTATAGTACCTGTACTCCCTCTCATTACTACAGATTGAGTAGTTGCCCTATTATCTTCTAAATATCTTACACCCTGTAGGAATTCTCCATCAGATACTCCAGTGGCTGCAAAAAATACCTCATCACTACTTACTAAATTATCAAGACTAAGAACAGTCTTTCTCTTTTCCTCAGTCCATCCTAATTCTTCACATCTTGCAAACCCTTCTTCATATATGGGTGAAATCATCCCTTGCATATCTCCACCTAAACATTTTATGGCAGCAGCAGCAAGTACTCCTTCTGGTGCTCCACCTGTTCCCATGAATATATCTATTCCTGTGTCTTCAAAGCATGTGGCTATGGCAGCAGATACATCACCATCACTAAATAATTTTATTCTACAACCAAGACGTCTTGCCTCTTTTATAATATCTTCATGTCTTTCCCTGTCTTGTATAATCATAGTCAGGTCCCTAATATTCTTTTTACAAGCTTTAGCCACTCTCATTAAATTATTTTCTACCGTGTCTTTTATGTCTATACAACCCTTAGCTTTAGGCCCTACTGCAATTTTTTTCATATATGTATCCGGTGCATGAAGTAATGTTCCCTTAGGTCCCATGGCCATTACGGCTATAGCATTAGGTAATCCCTTAGCAATAAGATTAGTTCCCTCAAGAGGGTCTACAGCTATATCCACCTCTGGATCATCCACATTATACATGCCTATTTTTTCGCCTATGTATAGCATTGGTGCTTCATCTAATTCCCCTTCACCAATTACTACTTCACCTCTTATTTTAATAGTAGCAAAGGTTTGTCTCATGCCATCTACAGCCGCTTGATCTGCTGCTATTTTGTCTCCACGACCCATATATCTACCACAAGCTAGGGCAGCTGTTTCTGTAACTCTCACTAGTTCTAATGCTAAATTTCTATCCATTTGTTACCCTCCCGATTTCTTCATTTAAATAAATCAGTTATATTATAGCATATTTGATTTTTTTTGTATGTGTTATTTCAAACTTTACTCTATATCTATACATTATAGTTCGGAAATCAGGAGTTTTTAACTATTCTACTCCTGCATCCTTTTTAAATCTCTCAATTCCCTTATCAGTCATTGGATGATGTAACATCTTCTCAAGGACGTTATATGGCACAGTACTGATGTGTGCTCCTCTCATGGCACATTCTGTTACGTGCATAGTATGACGAATACTAGCAGCTATGATCTCTGTATTGATTCCATGTACATTAAATATTTCTACTATCTCTTCTATTACATTAAGACCAGAATTACCTAAATCATCCATTCTTCCCACAAAAGGACTCACATATGTGGCACCAGCCTTTGCAGCAAGTAGGGCTTGATTTGCAGAAAATACTAATGTAACGTTAGTATTTATTCCTTTCTTACTTAATATACTAACGGCCTTTAAACCTTCCTTAGTCATAGGAATTTTTATGACAATATTTTTATGTATTTGGGCTAATTGTTCAGCTTCCTTTACCATTTCTTCACTCATATCACCCATTACTTCTGCACTTATGGGACCCTCTACTATGGATACAATTTCTTCTACCACGTCAGATAAACTTCTTCCCTCTTTAGCTATGAGACTAGGGTTGGTAGTAACTCCACAAATAACACCCCAAGATGCTACCTCTTTTATTTCTTCTATATTAGCTGTATCAATAAATAATTTCACAGAAACGCCTCCCTTTTTACCTTATTATTTACTATTTTCTCCTATTATATAATAGCATATATTTTTAGATAGTTTAATAGTATTAGGGTAAAAGGTTACGGGTTATAGATTTCGCTGTTTTAAGATTATTTTATATATTTAGTTTCATAGAAAAACATGGAATTAATTTTGTTAGGTTAGCCGTTCGTCGTTAGTAGTTATCCGTTTTAACGAAAGACGACTAACGATTAACGGCTAACCAAATCCAACAAACCCTTTAATCACCAAAAACATTTTTGTATAAAATTAATTTATTACTACGAAATCTATACTATATTCTGTCACCTACAATGATACTTTAATAACAAAAGACTCTGAATAACATTATTCAGAGTCTTTATAACTATTACTTTAGTCCTAATATTTCTCTTGCTTCATCTGGAGTAGCCACTGGTCTACCTAATTCGTTAGCTAGTCTAGCTACCCTTTCTACTAATTGTGCATTAGATGTAGCAAGTTCACCTTTTTTGTAATATACATTGTCTTCAAATCCTACTCTTACGTGTCCTCCTAAAAGGATTCCCATAGTAGACATTGTAAGTTGAGTTCTTCCAATACCTGCTACTGTCCAAGTAGAATCAGCTGGTATACATCTTACCATATGCATTAAATCTTCTGGAGTTCCTGGACAAGCTCCAGGGATACCTAATACAAAATCAAAGTGAATAGGAGTCTTTAATAATCCCTTTTTAGCTAATCTTAAAGCATTATCAATCATACCTCTTTCGAATACTTCGATTTCTGGCTTTACTCCATTTTCCAGCATTTTAGCTGAAAACTTTTCCATGTACTCCTGAGAGTTCATAAATACATCTGGTCCAAAGTTACAAGTTCCAGCACTTAATGTAGCCATTTCAGGTTTTAAGTCTACTGGTTGTAATCTTTCTTCTGCACTATGCCATACAGCTCCCCCTGTAGATGGTTGAACTATAATATTACATTTAGCTTCAATCTTTTCTTTGATTTCCTTATACACTTCAAAGTCTTGAGTAGGATTTCCATCCTTGTCTCTAGCATGAACGTGTACAATACTTGCTCCTGCCTTATAGCATTCATATGCCGCTTGTGCTATTTCATCTGGAGTTATAGGAAGGTTAGGTTGTTGTTCTTTAGTAACTTCTGCTCCAACCATAGCTGCCGTTATAATTAATTTTTCCATAAGATCTTCCTCCTCATCTAAAATTACTTGTTAGTTCTTTGCTTGTCCTTAGGTGTTACGCAAGTTCCAATAGCTTCACATACAATAATTGGCTCTTCTAATACGTCACAAGCTGAGTCATTAATGTCTGGTCTTGGTACGATTACCTTTCTAGCAACGAACTTCATTTTTCTAGATGAGTTTCCTAATTTAATTATTTCACCTTCAGCTTCAATATAGTCTCCAGCGAATACAGGTGCTTTAAATTCTACTTTTTCGTATCCAGCAAATAAACCTTCATCTCCATCTTGTCTGATTAAAAGCTCAGTTGCCACATCTCCGAATAATTGAAGCATTCTAGCTCCATCTACTAAATTTCCACCATAGTGTGCATCGTGACTGCTCATTCTCATTCTAATTAACGCTTTTTCCATTTTAAATTCCTCCTATTTAGCCCGAGGAATTAAATCATAACATCTGCCCAGATTTATTATATCACAGGTTTTTAAATAATTCTAAGATTATTTATATGGATTTAAACTTTCCTACTTATGCTTATTTTAAACTGTTAATTTATTGTCTAAATACTTTCATTTAACACCATCGTTCTATCTTGAATTAATTTCATTAAGGAAAATATTTGTTCCGTCTCCTTCTGGTATCCATCCATAAATGTTTTAATCCATATGGAGTACACTTCTACTAGTTTCTCCACAAAATCCTTTCCCTTTGTAGTAAGGACAGCCCTTATTTTTCGCCTATCCTTAGAATCCCTTATCCTTTCTACTAAACCATCCTTTTCTAACCTATCTATAAGACCTGTCATATTAGCCTTAGTAACTACCATTTTTTCACCTATTTCAGAGAGCATCATGCCCTCTTTAGGGCCTCTGCTTAAAATAACTAATACATTAAATTTTGTGTTAGTAGTGCCATACTTTTCAAAAAAATTACTATGAACATATTCTATCATTTCTGTGGTCTTCTTTATTTCCAGTGCAACCTTAGTAGATTGAAATTGGGCCCACTTATAATGTTCTGATAGTTTTTGTAATTTTTCCATAAGATCACCTCATAATTATTTATCATGTATAAATTCATATAATATTTAAAGTTGCTCTTAATCATAATATTCATACATTCATATTATAATCTTTCAGATATAATTCAAATTTTTTTCTCCACTATATTAAAAAATAGGGGCAAGAACCCCCTAGATTTTAATTACCACCTAATATTAATATTTTCTGTGCTATGAATAAATCATCATCATAATATCCATCTATGAACACATTGTCATCTTCGTCCACTGTGCTTATATGACTGCTTTTATCTCCATCTTCATCTATTATTGTAGTTTTATCAGTCACCACTATGGAGATTTTATCATATTCATTTTCTTTGTCTTTATAGTACTTTACACTTAATCTATCATATTCCTTATATACCTTAGTCACTTCTCCTGTTATGCTCTCATTTTGATATCCTTCTTCTGCTTCTATCTCAGTTACTTCTCCACTTTCAATTTCTATTTCCACATAATAATTTAACTTTAAATCTCCAAAGTCCTTATCTTCCCTATCTATTTCCACATCTACATTTTGGCCTACTTCATAGGTCTTTAACTGTTTGTTCTTTCTTTGAATAGTTATTTTAGAAGGACTTCCTATGATCAATTCCTTAATTATTCCTTCATCATCACCATCTTCTTTAATACTAGTAGCCTCTATATCCTCTATTTTGTTTTTATATATTTCAACGGTTACTATATCTCCCTTTTTAAGTTCATCTAAATCAGCATCATCATCATCTCTTTCAATATCTGCATCATCATCTATCTCATATTCTAGGATATCTCCCGTATTTATTTTAAATTTAAGAATTGGATATTCTTTAAATTGGACTTCAGATACTAATATGCCATCCATTTCCACTTTCTTACCAGAACCTATAAGGTCTATCTTTTCTATTTTATTCCCCTTATATTCTATGTATATATACTCATTTTCTTTTATTTTTCCCGCAGATACTTTATTGCTTCCTATATAAATTTTCGTATCATCATAAATTTTAAATTCCTTTTTAAGTACTAAATTATTCCTATCTCGAGTTACTAATTTATAGTAGGCCCCTTCATCTTCAATGGACACTACTTTTCCTTCATATTCCACTAATCCATTTACAACTTCTATCTTCTTAAGAACACTATCTTCAAACTCTAAAGTTATTTCATCATCTAATTTTAAATCATCTAAATCAATTTCCTTACCATTTTTATATATTTTAGCTCTTTTGGTATCATATATTTGTTCAGTACCTTTATCATCTTTTACCACAACTCTATCTATATCCTCTGCCACATACATTACTATCTTTATCTCTTTTTCTTCTTTCTTTTCTTCCGTATCAGTAGAAGTATTATTACTTGTACTTGTACTACTATTATTAGTTGTATTATTACTACTTACATCCTTTATCATAACATCGTATGTATTTGAACACATGGTAGCCATTACAGCTCTAGTCACCTTTGAGTTAGGATTAAATTTGTTTTGGCTATCTCCCTTAACGATACCTTCACGAACTAGCAAATCCACATAGGGCACTGCTGCAGATTTAATGGTTTCTGCATCTACAAAGTTATATATTTTAGTTGGAAAGGCTTCTGTTTTCTTTTTTAAAGCCTTACCTATAAATATGGATATATCCTGCTTTTTTGCTGGAACTTGTTGTCCACTTTTAGTAAAGGCCATTAAATCACCACTCATAATTATTCCCTTTTTAAGACTATATCCTACAGCTTCATGAGCCCATGTAGGTACATTTGCACTACTTAAAAGGACCTTTGTTCCTGAAATATTTACAGATTTGTCTAAGTGATTAGTCTCTCTTAAAAGATTATATATCATTTGTATTGCTTCCACATAAGTCACATTATCTTCTGGTCTAAATTTTATACTTAAAGTAGCATTATTCATCTCACCTTTTATTATATTCTTTGACGCCATATTGCCTATGTAAGGTTTAGCCCAATGGTTATTTGGTACATCTGAAAATCTGATTTCTGCAAATCCTGTTATCATACTCATACATAGTATAAATACTGCTGTAAGAATTCCAATTATTTTTTTCACTATGTGCTCCTCCTTTTACCTACTCGCTTTTTCGCCCATACTTTTAACATATATATATTCTATGTAGATTTACAAAATCCTTTTTTTTCAGTAGTTATTGTATTTTTTTCTTTGTATTCTACAATATTGTGACTTTATGACTAAAATAAATTCTATGTGAATTGTTAATTGAATGTATAAACACAAAATGGCAAGGATTTCATCCCTCGCCATTTCTATTTATTGTGGTGCTACCCATGGTTTTAAATATGCTTCTACAGTTTTATTATATGTTCTTATGGTTTCACTTAATGTATTTTTAGTATTTTCTAATTGTAGTTCTGCTTTTTTCACATCTAGAGGAATGGCTAAGCCTAAAGTTTCATTTAGTTGAGCTAGCTCATAATCGTCTTTAGCCTTTTCATGTGCAATAGTGTCACTTTCATATTTATCCTCTAATGTCTTAATACTTGTATTTAACTTTCTTAAGGATTCTTCATACTTTTCTTTAATATGCCTTAAATTTATTTTAGAAGTTTGTACGTCTATTTTAGTGGCTTCATAATTAGTTCCAACATTAAATACAAATAGCCTTAAACCTAACTCACCTAACTCTATTTGCTCCTCTAGTGCCCATATGTCTGGACTATTATTAATTGTTGAAGGAATATGGGATTCTACATCAATTTCATAATCTTTTAATTCTTTCATGGTTATATTTTTATCTAATTCATATCTACTATCTGCACTTAATCCCACAAAATAGTTTAATGCTTCATAGGCAATTTGCTCACTTTTTTTTGCCATTTCATAAGTCTTTTCAGCTTCTTTATAACTTCTCTCAGCCTTATTTTTTTCATATTCACTAGCCATACCATTTTCAAATTTAATATTAGTTTGATTCATAGTATCTTTAAATACATCTACCTTCATTTGAGCTAACTCTTTATCCTCCATTGCCTTTAGTAAATTGTAATATGCACCTTCTAATTCATATTGAATTTTTTCCTTAGTAGTATCCACATCTCTTTTTGCCTTTTCCTTGGCAAACTCTTGACTTCTAAATTTTCTATATTCAGAGTTCTTCTTTCCATTTATGCCCCCATTACCTATGCCCTTAGGTACACTTTTCACATCGTCTCTAGCATCATCTAATAATTCTTCTGCCTTTTCTATACTTAAATCTACCTTTTTTAAATCTTTACTATTTTTATATGCGATCTGAAGTAATGACTCGTAATTATAGTCATATGCATCTACACTTTCTACTTTTTCAATTTGAAAGGTGATTTTTCCATTATCTTCTTTATATTTTACACCTATTTCTTTAGCTATATCTTCTATTGGAAACATATATACTAAGTTTTTTCTTTCAGGTGCAACACTTAGCATAGTTCTACCATTATCAGTGTACATAGTATTATCCCCAATTTTCATTTGAATTATTTTATTTCCACTATATATGGTCAAACTATCATCGTATTGATTCCACTGAACATCTTTTTCCTCTAACTGAAATGCTTCATCTATGTATTCTATGGGAACCATTATTTTATCATTTTTAGCATATATAGGTTCAGATATTTTTTTAGTTTCTTCTCCAATTTTATAATCTAAACTTCCTCTTTCAAATGTTAAATCAATACTATCTGCAAATACAGGGACTATAGAGGTAGCTGCCATAATTAGGGCAAGGGCCATATATTTTATTTTCTTCATAGTTTCATCTCCTTGATTTTTACCTAGTTTTATATGTATAAATTATAGCACATGGCTATAGATAAATGTCTTAACATTTTATTAAGAAAATATTAACTTAGGTTAGTCCTTAGTGGTTATTTATTAATAGTTAATACCACTAACAAATAACCACTAAGGATTAACCTATTTAAAAAAAGAGATTGAGGTAACCCTCAATCTCTTTATATTAGCTTAAGTTCAATTACTTAATTGTAACTGTCTTAGTAGCTCCATCCCAAGCAACTTCTGCTCCTAAAGCTTTAGCAACATAAGCAACTGGTAACATAGTTCTACCATCTTTAATTTCAGCAGCAGTATCCATCATAACTGCAGTACCGTTTACCATTAATTTGTTAGATCCGATTTGTACTTGAGCAATTCTATCTCCTTTGAAGATAGTAACTGATCTAGTCTCTCCATCCCACATAATGTTGTTAGACTCTACTCCTAGAGCTTTTGCAACAAAGCTTAGAGATAACATAGTTCTTCCATCTTTGATGTATGGAGCAACGTCAGCAACTACTACATTTTCTCCCATCATGAATTCTGCTTGACCGATTACAAACTTAGCTTCTGCAACACCTTGAACGTTATCATCTGCAGGAGTGATTACATTACCGATTTCTACTTTAGAGTATTCATCTTTAGTGAAGATTGCATGATGATCTAATAATTCAGACTTAGATGGAGCATTTTCAGCATCGCTCTTTATATATCCATTTCTAATTAATGAATTTCCTTTGAATTCGATATCAATTCCACCTTCTGCAATATCTCTATCTAATTCAACTTCTAATCCACTAACCTTGATTACAGATGGCTCATCACTTTCTTTTTCCACTGTAATAGTTAAGATATTATCTTCAACATCAACATCGTCTTCAATTTCTAAGTCACCTTTTACCACTTCTACTTTGATGTTTCTGTCTTCCCATTCCATATCATCATCATCTAATTCAAGAATGATTTCTCCATCCTTAATCATACCTTCTTTAGTTTCTGCGATAGTAATATCTCCGATTTTTTGTTCTCTAACTCCAGCCTTTAATTTAGTTTCTTCAACTTTAATTTCAACTGGTGCTAAAGCTTTACCTAATACTACTTCAAACTCTTCATTATCTAAAGCTTTACCAGAAACTTTAGCCTCAATGTCTCCAGTCTTTCCAGCTTCTACAGATGTATAGAATGTTAATTCTATTTGCTTATCATCATCACCGTATTCTTTACTTACTGTAAACTCAAATTCATTTCCGTCAATAGCTACATCCTTAAGATCATCTTTACAATCTCCATCAATATCTACATCTATAATTTTTACCCAATCAGGTAATTCCACAACTACAGCTTTTTCATCATCCCAAGTATTATTAACATCTTCTTCGATGATTAATGTTTGTAATTCATGAGATTCATCATCTGTAAATACTTTAGAGTCATATCTAGCTCCACTTGAAGTTACTTCTTCGTATTGAGCATTGTAAATTTCCTTTGGATCTCCATCAGCTTTAACAATCATAGCCCACTCAGAGTATTTTCCTATTTCTAATGAAGTTGTTTCGATTTCGTCCACATTAGATGAAACTTTTACCTTAACTGTTCCTTCATCAGCATCCTTAGTAGCTTTTGCTGTAAATCCATTGAAGTCCATAGATCCAATTCCACCATCAAAAGCCTTTAATTCAACAAATCCTTTTACTTTACCTTTACTGTCATCGTCTGCTTCTTTTCCATCAAAGTAAATCTTTAATGATTCATCATCTAATAAAGAGTTTTTGTCTGTAATCATTACTTTCTTTGAAGCATACTTCTTTAAGAAATCTCCAGATAACTGACCGTAGTATTTAGTGTTACTATCATATGATCCTTTTCCTTGTAATTCCTCTACCTCGTCTTTACTTAATTCAGTAAATGTAAAGTCCTTAGTTAATTCTAATTCGATGTATTCAACCTCATCGTAAGGTAAAGCACCTTCTGTTGCTTCTTCAATTTCAATAGTCTCTAATACTGTAGTATTTGAGAAGTTATTAGTATCATCTATAGTAATTAAAGTATCTCCTGATCCACCATTAGCAAAAGTAACTTCTTCCTGAGTTAAATGTCTACTCTTAGAATCAACTTTTACTTTAGCAGGTCCATCACCTTGTAATTCTACAAGCATAGGAATTTCAACTTGTCCTTCGTCCCCGACATTTTTAACTTTAATTTCTAATTTCTTATCACCATTTTTATCTATTTCTACAACCTCAGCATTAGTAATGTTTTTACCTGTAAATTCGATTTTTTTATATTCACTACTATCAACTACGTCAATAGAACCTGCAGCCATATCATATTTTGTTTCAATTAAGTTTTCCATGTCTGTTGCTGTAATTGTGTTTCCATTTTTGTCTTTAACTTTCCAAGTTAATAATTCTTCAAAACTAACTTCTTTAGTCTTCTCAGTCTTATAAACATCAGTTGTAACAGTGTATGCAACATCTACATCACTTAACAATTCTGCATTGTCAAATTTTAATACAATAGTTTCACCAGACGTATCCCAGTCGTTTCCATCATTTTCAATTTTTAATAATGGTGGGTCTTTGATTAATTCAGCGTCATCCTTAACACTTATTACTTTTGATACAGTATTATCAGAACTAGCAAATGCAGCTACTGGAGTTAGTGCTAACATTGCAGCCATTGCCAATAAGGCAGCTCTTTTCTTCATTTAAATTTCCTCCTTTAAAATACCTTCTTAAAATTTTTCAATAGGTAAAATATGTACCTATTATCTTCAACAACCTAGTTGTTAAAAAAATCAATTTAATTGAATTCATTACCAATTATATTAATTAATTACATATTAGTCAATAAATTTAAGTATTTGTAATAATCATGTAATATTAGGAAATGTTACCCTTGTAAATCATTCCCTTGTAATCTATATACAGTATAACCATAATATCACAGGAATACAATTACAGTTATGTTACAAATTATAACAAGTATGTAATATTGCAGGTGATAGCTAATTGTGGAATTAGAGGATGTAAGTGTCAAGAGGTTGTTAGCTATTGGTTATTGGTTATAGATTTCGTAGTAATAAATTAATTTTATACAAAAATGTTTTTGGTAATTAAAGGGTTTGTTGGATTCGGTAAGTCGTTAATCGTTAGTTGTCTTTCGTTAAAACCAATAACTACTAACGACCAACGGCTAACCTAATAAAATTAATTCTATGTTTTTCCATAAAGATAAATGTATAAAGCAATTTTAAAACCAAGAAATCTATAAGAGTTAAGGGTTTTGCTATTGACTACTAATCTTTTCTATAAATAAAAAAAAGAACAGTTTTTCTGTAACTGTCCTAGTAATCTTATTTTATTATTTTTAGGTTTTTCTTTAATTTAAATAAATCTTCCTTTGTCTCAGATTCTTGATATTTTATAAAATCTAAGGAATTGTGAATTTTATAAAATTCTGAGCTAGTTTCTTCTCTAAATTCCGTTAATTCAGCTGTCTGTTCATATACAGAATCTAGTTTCTTTTCTATTCTAGCTTGTCCAGTCTTCAAATCTGATATTTCTATTTTCATATCTGACATTTCTATTTTTATATCTGATATTTCTGTTTTCATACTTGATATGTCTGTTTTCATATCTGATATTTCTGTTTTCATACTTGATATGTCTGTTTTCATATCTGATATCTCTGTTTTCATATCTGATATCTCTGTTTTCATGTCTGACATTTCTGTTCTCATATCCGATATTTCTGTTTTTATGCCTGACATTTCTTTGTTTATATTTTCTATGGCTCCTAGTATATCTTTCAATAATTTTTCCATCCTTATTCCTCCCATGAAAAACTATATATACAATTATATCACATAATAATAGAGATTGGGATATCCCAATCTCTATTGATTCAATTACTTAATTGTTACTGTTTTAGTAGCTCCATCCCAAGCAACTTCAGCACCTAGTGCTTTAGCTACGAATGATACTGGAAGCATTGTTCTTCCTTCTTTGATTTCAGCAATAGTATCCATGATTATTGGAGTACCATTTACCATCATCTTGTTAGATCCGATTTGTACTTGAGCAATTCTATCTCCTTTGAAGATAGTAACTGTTCTAGTAGAACCGTCCCACATAATGTTATTATTTTCAACACCCATAGCTTCTGCTACGTATCTTAATGATAACATAGTTCTTCCATCCTTAATGTATGGAGCCACGTCTGCAACTTTTACTTTGTCTCCTACTACGTACTCACCATTTCCGATTACAAACTTAGCAGGCTCTGCCGCTGTAGTGTTATCGTCAGCTGGAGTAATTACGTTAGCAACTTCTACTTTTGCATAGTAATCTTGAGAGAATTTACCCTTGTCTAATTGTACAGATTTAGAATCAGCAGAATCTTCATCGTATCCATTTTCTAATAATGCATCACCTTTAATTTCAGCAACAATTCCACCTTCTGCAATAGATCTATCTACTTTTACTTTTCCATCAGTGATTTCAATTGTAGATACTTCATCACTTTCCTTATCTACTGTAATAGTTAAGATGTTATCCTCTACTTCTATATTATCTTCATCTATTTCTAAGTCACCTTTTACTACTTTTACTGTAGGCTCATCATCCCACTCCATGTCATTGTCTAATTCTACAATGATTTTACCTTCTTTTATAGCTTCTTCTTTAGTTTCAGTTATAGTGATTTTTCCGATTTCTTGTTCTCTAACTCCAGCTTTGATCTTAGCTACTTCTGTTTGGATTTTAACTGGTGCTAAAGCCTTTCCTAATACTACTTCATAGTCTTTTTCTAATCCTCTAGATTCTACCTTAGCTGTAATATCTCCTGTAAATCCTGGTTCTACAGATACATAGAAAGTTAAGTTCATATCTTTCTTTGTAGCCTTTGTAATTTCAAACTCGAATTCATTATCATCAGTATCTTCGTCTGTAATAGTATCTCCACCACTTACTACATTTAATATTTTAACTTCTTTAGGGAATTCAACTGTTACAGTTTTTCCATCTGTCCAAGAACCTAATACTTCTTCTTTAATGTTTAATTGAGTTAACTCATGAGCTTCATCAGTAGTGTTCATTCCACCTTCGTATCTTCCTGAGAATATTTCTACTAGGTCATCATCAGCTTCTACTGTTACATCATACTCTTTGTATTCTCCAACTTCTAATTTAGTAGTTTTTATATCGTCACAATCAGACTTAAGTGTTAAGTATACTTTTTCTTCGTCTGCATCCTTTCCAGCTTCGATTTCTACTCCAGAGATTTCGATTTCTCCTCTGTTAGCTAAGCTAGCGTTTAATGCTCCAGCTTGGAAAGTTAATTTAACTTCATTGTCGTCTTCTTTAGTTGCAACTACCTTAGAATCATCAGCAATTAAATCTCCACTTACCTTAATTCCTGATACAGATTTAAATTCAAAATCCTTTGGTAATTCTAATTTAATATATTCTAGATCAGAAGTATCAATAGAACCAATTGCAGTTTCTTCTACTGTAATAACTTCAAGTGTTGCATCGTCTCCAAATGTAACTGTGTCCTCAATAGTTACTGCTGTAGAACCATCAGTTATTTTTGCAAAAGTTAATTCTTCTTCTGTTATTACTCCACTCTTAGAAGTTATAGCTACTGTTGCAACTCCCTCTGTAGTTAACTCTGCAAACATTGGCATTTTTACCATTTCACCCTTCGCTAAACCAGTTACTATGATTTCAGCTCTTGTATCAGACTTTCTATATACAGTTGCTGTTACTGAAGAATTTTGAGAATTAAATTCAGCTTGTAAATCAGCTTCTTTTAACCACTCAGCATTTGATAATTTTAATTCAATTGTTTCTGATGCTCCGAAATCTCCTTCATCGTTTTCAATCTTTAAAACTGGAGCCTTCGCTGTTGTATCTAATTTTGCATCCACCTTGCTAGTTACTATTTTAGTAACTGAGTTATCTGAAGAAGCAAATGCTGCTACTGGTGTTAATGCTAACATTGTAGCCATTGCTAATAAAGCTATTCTTTTTTTCATATGTAATATCCTCCCCTAATTAATAATTCATTATTTTATAGACAATCCCTGAGAAAACCTTATGAATCTGAGATGAAAATTGCCTCTACTCTCAGATAATATTGTTCATATATGGGTTTTAAAAAACCTTGTCTATTCATGTCGACTTTTATATTTTTTTGTTGTTACAAGTTGTATTATATTCCTTTTATTTCTTACATACAATGGATTTAACAGAGTTGTAATAATGGTAAAACAGACCATAAAATCATGTATTTTACAATACTTTCAAGCTTTTTACATATATGGTTTTAAAATCAAATATATGGTTCTATTTAACTTGTATTTTTCGACATTTATGTTATTTAATTCATTATTCTTACAAATATTATTTAAATATATTGGATTTTTTTAACTTTTGATTCTTTCTTATGAAACATAATTTTTTTCTTCTAAATTTCCTTTGTCATACATTTGTAATATTCATTTATAAAATTGAGAGTTAAGGGTTAAGAGTTTTGGTATTAAAATCCTCAACCATAAATAAAAAAATCCTACTTCGTAGGATTCGCTATGGAACCCTATGGTTCCCTTCGACACAACTAACGTTGCTGAGCACCCTCCTTTAAAGAGGCAGGGGAATTCTTCCCCCACACCCCCTTATTTTTTGCTTATCCACAGTTTTCAAAATTTATAATTTCCTATAGCGTAAAAAAATAGAGATTAAGGAATTATCCTCAATCTCTATTTTCATCTATACCTACTTAATCGTTACTGTTCTTGTTGCTCCATCCCAAGCTATATCAATTCCTAATGCTTTTGCTATGAATGATACTGGTAACATAGTTCTTCCATCTTTGATTTCTGCTGCTGTATCCATCATTATTGCTGTTCCATTTACCATTAACTTGTTAGAACCTATTTCCATTTGAATTATTCTATCGCCTTTGAATATTGTAACTGTTCTTGTGATACCATCCCACATGATGTTGTTATCTTCTACTCCTAATGATTCTGCCACGTATCTTACTGATAACATTGTTCTTCCATCTTTAATGTATGGTGCCACATCTGCAGTCTTTGTTACATCTCCAACTCTGTATTCCTTTTGTCCTATTACAAATTTTGCTGGTTCTACTAGTGTTGTATCGTCATCTGCTGCTGTTATTACATTAGCTACTTGTACTTTTTCATAGTAGTCTTGAGAGAATTTACCTTCATCTAATTGTTTTGATTTAGAATCAGAAGAATCCTTGTCATATCCATTTTCTAATAATGCGTCACCTTTTATTTCAGCTAGTATTTCACCTTCTGCAATAGATCTATCTACTTTTACTTTTCCATCTGTGATTTCAATTACAGATAAATCATCACTTTCATTATCAACTGTAATAGTTAAGATATTTTCATCTACTTCAATATCTCCTATTTCTAAGTCACCTGATACTACTTCTACTGTTGGCTCATCGTCCCATTCCATATCTGAATCTAATTCAATTACTATATCTCCTACTTTGATTGATTCTTCTTCACTTTCAGTAATAGTTATTTTTCCTATTTCTTGATCTCTTACTCCTGCTTTAATCTTAGAAACTTCTGTTTCTACCTTAACTGGAGCTACAGCTTTTCCTAATACTACTTCGTAATCTTTTTCTAATCCTCTAGATTCTATATTAGCTTTAATGTCTCCTTCAAATCCTGATTCTACAGATACATAGAAAGTTAATGCTACATCTTTCACTGTATTTTGTGTGATTTCAAACTCAAATTCATTATCATCATATGAATCATCATCAATAGCATCTCCTGAACTTACTACGTTTAATATTTTTACTTCTTTAGGGAATTCAACTGTTACAGTTTTTCCATCTGTCCAAGATCCTAGTACTTCTTCTGTAAGGTTTAACTGAGTTAACTCATGGGCTTCATCAGTAGTAGATCCATAGGTACCTTGGTATCTACCTGAGAAGATTTCTACTGGATCGTCATCTGCTTCTACTGTTACATCGTACTCTGTAAATTTACCAACTTCTAACTTTATAGTTTTAATTGATGATTCATTTGATCTAACTGTCATATACACAGTTCCTTCTTCAGAATCCTTTGTAGTGTCAACTTCCAATCCTGATATTTCAATTTCTCCTCTTTCAGTTAAATTAGTTGCTAATGCTCCTGCATTAAAAGTTAATTTAATTGAGTTATCATCTTCTTGAGTCACATCTATTTTTGATGAATCTGCTATTAAAGATCCTGCAAATGCTATTGAATCCTTATCTAATTCAAAGTCATCTGTTAATTCTAATTTGATGTAGTCAAGTTCTGCCACATCTATTGATCCTAGTGCTGATTCTTCAATTGTTAATGTTTCAATAGTTGCTGAATCTCCAAATGTTACAGTATCTTCTAATGTTACCATTGTTCCACCATCTACTACATTTGCAAATGCATATTCACCTTCTGTTATTGCTCCACTTTTAGAAGAAATGCTAACTGTAGATTTACCTTCATCTTGTACGTCTACTTTCAATGGAACCTTGATCGTTGCACCTGATGCAATATTATCTGCTACGATTTCTACTTTAGAGTCAGATTTTCTTGTTATTGCTACAGTTCCTGCTCCACCTTCTACTGTGGCACTTAATTTACCTTGTTCTAACCACTCAGCGTTGTCTAATTCTAATTCGATTGTTTCTTTTGCTCCAAAATCTCCACCATCATTTTCAATCTTTAATACGGGTGCATTGTTTTCTAAAGTTTGATCTGCCTTAATTGTTACTACCTTTGTTACAGCGTTATCTGATGCAGCAAATGATGCCATAGGCGCTACAGATAATGCCATTGACATAGCTAATGCTAAAGCTATTCTTCTTTTCATTATTAAACATCCTCCCTTAAATAGTTCTTTTCTTTTTAATATATTTTTTGTCAAGTTATGTCGTGTTTTGTCGCATTTCTTACATGATTCATTATATGCCTCTACCCCTTATAAATCAATGGTTTTAACGGTACTGTAATAATGGCAAAAAAGCCCACGCAGTAACTAGAAGGGATTGGGTATTTTACCTTATGGGATTTTACGAGAATATTACAGAGAATAGTTGGCGGTTAGCTGTTATTCTACAAACTTCTGCTAACTGCTAACTATAAATAATCAAACTTAGAACCACCAAATCTACATATGGTGTATAATAGAAGATATTGTATATTTCTAGTTATAATAATCATGAGGAGTTGATACATTGAATATTGTTGTTGGACTTATAAAAACCATGAGACCTAAACAATGGACTAAAAATCTTCTTTTATTTGCTGGTCTATTGTTTTCTCATAATCTAACTAATACTTATAAGTTGAAATTAACTACTGTGGGCTTTTTATTGTTTTGTGGTATATCGGGAAGCGTGTACATAATAAATGATATATTAGACGTGAAAAAGGATAGGAACCATCCAAAGAAAAGATATAGACCCATTGCCTCTGGAGTAGTATCTACTAAAACTGCTTTAGGATTCTTAGTACTTTTACTAGCAAGTACTTTATATATGTCCTTTAAGTTAGATATTCATTTCTTTTATGTGACCTCGTTATATTTTTTATTAATTACTATGTATTCCTTTATCTTAAAGCATGTGGTCATATTAGATGTGATGACTATAGCCCTTGGTTTTGTCCTTCGTGCCATAGGTGGAGTGGTTATAATTAACGCTGCAATGTCCCCATGGCTTTTACTTTGCACCTTTTTATTGGCACTATTTTTGGCCTTAAATAAAAGGAAGGCGGAGCTTGAGATAAAGAAGAATTCAAGAAAAATTTTAGAAGAGTATTCTATAGACTTATTAAAGGATATGATAAACATAGTTACAGCTTCTACAGTAATGGCCTATTCCCTATATTCATTTACTGCATATGACCATGTGTATATGATGTTTACCATTCCCTTTGTAGTATATGGTATCTTTAGGTACCAATACATAGTTCACAAGAAAGACTTAGGAGAAACCCCTGAGGCTATCTTGCTTACGGACAAGGCCCTTATTGTGAATATTATTCTTTGGATTATAAGTTGTATAAGTATTTTATATAGATAATTTAAGGTGGTAATTTAAAAATGGATTTTAATAAGATAAAAAAAGGATTTTTCATATCATTTATAATAGGAATCATACTATTATTTATATTGGGAGTTTATTCTGATTATAAAAAGTTAGTTTTAGTGTTTAAAAATTTCAACTATGGTTATCTTCCCATGATTCTGTGTTTAGCACCCCTTAATTACTTCTTTAGATATATTAAATGGTCCTATTATTTAAAATCTTCCCATATTAATGTACCTAGTAAAGATAATGTGCTCATATTTCTAAGTGGTCTTGCCATGACCATAAGTCCTGGTAAGGTGGGAGAATTTCTAAAGAGTTATGTCTTAAAAGAAAAATATAATGTACCCTACTCTAAATCTTCTCCCCTCATAATAGGAGAGAGGTTTACAGATGGCATAAGTGTACTTATTCTATCTTTCCTTGGTGGTCTTTATTTTAAAGATCAATTATTCTTATTATTTGTTATCCTCTTATTAGTCATAGGGTTCATATATATAATAGGAAATAAAAAAATAATATATGGTATACTAAAAAAAATTCATAATATTAAATACATAAGAAAACATGAAGTGGCTTTTATTAATTTTTATGAAAATATATATACAATACTTAAGGGTAGAATACTATTAGTTTCCATATTAATAGGATTAGTATCCTGGTTTTTTGAAGGTGTGGTAATCTACTTTACAATAAAGGCCTTAGGTGGATATATATCCATATGGGCGTCTGTATTCATAGTATCCTTTTCCTTCATACTAGGAGCCCTGTCCATGATACCAGGAGGATTAGTTGCTGTGGAAGGATCTTTAATTGGATTCTTAGTATTTATAGGCATAAATAAGGATTTGGCTGTGGCTACTACCATAATAAGTAGATTTTCTACTTTATGGTTAGGTGTGTCCATTGGTATTGTTAGTCTTTTAATGTTATATAAAAATAGAGATTGAGGATAATTCCTCAATCTCTATTTTTATATAACTACTTACTACTTGATTATTATTCTTCATATGTTTTTATGTCTTTATCTAATTTTATTACCATATACTCTACTTCAATTTCTTCTACCTAAATTATTACTTATACTATTCCTTTTCCTAATCCTAATATTTCTCTCTTCATCAAGTATACTATGTATTATATTTCTAAAACCCTTATAAATCAACCTATTTAACAATACTGTAATAATACCAAAAAAGTCCATATAGTAATTTCAATGGATGTATTTATATATATAGTGTATTTTTACGAATATATTACACAAAAATATTATAATTCCACATAATTTTATCAACTCTAAGCTTTCTCTATACAGTAACTTGCCTACAAGGGAAACGATTGAAAA
Organism: Anaeromicrobium sp.; assembly: GCF_025210435.1. Classification (GTDB taxonomy): domain Bacteria; phylum Bacillota; class Clostridia; order Peptostreptococcales; family Thermotaleaceae; genus Anaeromicrobium. The sequence goes on along the minus strand of NZ_JAOART010000004.1, from coordinate 327 downwards.
TTTTTGGAACCCTGGAACGTCACAACATCCTATTCTACTCCAACATGACACATGAACCTATATACGAAGATTCACACTTTCGCTTGTGACAAGGACTTGGGTGGAAAAAATTTTCAATATATTTTCCTGAAGTAGGCTCACATAAAGCAAATTTATAAATGTTATAGATTTCTTGGTTGTGAATTTGTTTTATACAGTAACTTGCCTATAAGGGAAAATATATTGAAAATCTTTGGAACCCTGGAACGTCACAACATCCTATGCTACTCCAACATGACACATGAACCTATATACGAAGATTCACACTTTCGCTTGTGACAAGGACTT